>JAEUKZ010000006.1 GCA_016793045.1 Alphaproteobacteria bacterium | reverse complement strand
ATGGTGCCCAGGGCCGGATTTGAACCAGCGACACGCGGATTTTCAGTCCGCTGCTCTACCAACTGAGCTACCTGGGCATGGACCGTCGGAGCGGGCCGGGGGTGGCTTATAGAGAAATCACCCCGGTCTGTCTATGGCTTGCGGGAGGGGCCGCGTCTCCGAATGGATGTGCGGCGCGCCGGCACGCTCGGCCGGCGTGACAGGCGGTCGCGACGCGCGGCGGCGGAACGGTTGACCCGACATCGCCCAGCCATAGTTCATCGGGGGCGGTGGCCTGTTGCGTTGGCCGAAGCGATATTTAACCGAAAACGGGTTAATTCTGAATTTATCTCGCTGTTGCAGCATCTTAGTTTGCAATCTTCTGCGGATTGCAATTCGCTTCCCAGGCGCCTAGTCTGCCCCAACACTGCATGGAGGAAACCCCGATGGCGATCGCCGCCAAGCGCAAGGGCAAGGCCGACGAGCCGGATGCCGCGCCCGCAGACCTGCTGCGCTACTACCGCGAGATGCTGCTGATCCGCCGCTTCGAGGAGAAGGCGGGCCAGATGTACGGCATGGGCCTGATCGGGGGCTTCTGCCACCTCTATATCGGCCAGGAGGCGGTCGTGGTCGGCATGCAGGCGGCGATCACGCCGCAGGATGCCGTCATTACCTCCTACCGCGACCACGGCCACATGCTCGCCTGCGGCATGGACCCGGCGGGCGTGATGGCGGAGCTCACGGGCCGGCGCGGCGGCTATTCGCGCGGCAAGGGCGGCTCCATGCACATGTTCAGCAAGGAGAAGAACTTCTACGGCGGCCACGGCATCGTCGCGGCCCAGGTGCCGATCGGCACGGGCCTCGCCTTCGGCTTCAAGTATCGCGGCCAGCCCAATGTCTGCCTGACCTATTTCGGCGACGGCGCAGTCAACCAGGGCCAGGTCTACGAGAGCTTCAACATGGCGCAGCTGTGGAAGCTCCCGGTCGTCTACATCATCGAGAACAACAAATACGGCATGGGCACCTCGGTCGAGCGCGCCTCGGCGACCACCGAGTTCCACCAGCGCGGTGCCGCGCACGGCATTCCCGGCGAGGCCGTCGACGGCATGGACGTGCTGGCGGTCAAGGAGGCGGGCGAGCGCGCGGTCGCGCATGCGCGCACCGGCAAGGGCCCCTACATCCTCGAAATGAAGACCTACCGCTATCGCGGCCATTCGATGTCCGACCCGGCCAAGTACCGCTCGAAGGAAGAGGTCGAGCGGATGCGCACGCAGCACGACCCGATCGAGCAACTTGCCAAGGTGCTGGGCGAACGCGGCATCGCCGACGAGGCGACGCTCAAGAAGCTCGATCGCGAGGTGAAGGACATCGTGTCGGCGGCGGCGGAGTTCGCGCAGAACTCGCCCGAGCCCGATCCGGCCGAGCTCTTCACCGACGTTCTGCTCGAGGCCTGAGCGCCTCCGGCCCGCAAATCCGCATTTCGCGCAGGGTGGGAATCATGCCCGTAAACGTATTGATGCCGGCGCTGTCGCCGACCATGACCGAAGGCAAGCTCGCCAAGTGGCTCAAGAAGGAGGGCGACGCGGTCAAATCCGGCCAGGTGCTCGCCGAGATCGAGACCGACAAGGCGACGATGGAGGTCGAGGCGGTCGACGAGGGCACTCTCGGCCAGATCCTCGTCGCGGCCGGGACCGAAGGGGTCAAGGTCAACACGCCGATCGCGGTGATCCTGGGCGAGGGCGAAAGCGCCGGCGCGGCCGCACCGGCACCCGCCGTGGCGAGGGCCGAAGCGCCGGCGCCAGCACCGGCGGCACCCGCGGTGGTGAGCGCGCCCGCTGCGCCGCCGGCCGAGGCCGCCTATACCGGCGCCACGAAGACGGTGACGGTGCGCGAGGCGCTGCGCGACGCGATGGCCGAGGAGATGCGCCGCGACGAAAACGTCTTCCTGATGGGCGAGGAAGTCGCCGAGTACCAGGGCGCCTACAAGGTCAGCCAGGGGCTGCTGCAGGAATTCGGGCCGCGCCGCGTCATCGACACGCCGATCACCGAGATGGGCTTCGCCGGCCTCGGCGTCGGCGCGGGCATGATGGGCCTGAGGCCGATCGTCGAGTTCATGACCTTCAACTTCGCCATGCAGGCGATGGACCACATCATCAACTCGGCGGCGAAGACGCTCTACATGTCGGGCGGCCAGATGGGCTGCCCGATCGTCTTCCGCGGCCCCAACGGCGCCGCCTCGCGCGTCGCCGCGCAGCACTCGCAGTGCTACGCGAGCTGGTACGCGCATTGCCCGGGCCTCAAGGTCGTCAGCCCCTGGTCGGCGGCGGACGCCAAGGGCCTGCTCAAGTCGGCGATCCGCGATCCCAACCCGGTGATCTTCCTGGAGAACGAGATTCTCTACGGCACCTCGGGCCAGGTGCCGGAGGATCCCGACTTCACCATCCCGATCGGCCGCGCCAAGATCGAACGCGCGGGCAAGCACGTGACCATCGTCGCCTTCTCGATCATGGTCGGCAAAGCGCTGCAGGCGGCCGAGACGCTGGCCAAGGACGGCATCGAGGCGGAGGTCATCAACCTGCGCTCGATCCGCCCGCTCGACACCGCGACGATCGTCGAGTCGGTGAAGAAGACCAACCGCCTGGTCACGGTCGAGGAGGGCTGGCCGTTCGCCGGCATCGGCTCCGAGATCGCGGCACAGATGATGGAGCACGCCTTCGACTGGCTCGACGCGCCGGTCCGCCGCGTGTGCGGCGTCGACGTGCCGCTTCCCTATGCCGCCAATCTCGAGAAGATCGCGCTGCGCCAGGCCGAGGATATCGTCGCGGCGGCACGCGAAGTGCTCTACCGGGGTTGAGTTGCGGCGTCCGGGCGCACAGCCATGACCGTGCCGACATTCCTCGTCGTCAGCATCGCGCTGCTGATCGCTGTGTCGACCGGGCTCGTGCTGTGGCAGCCGGGATCGCAGGGCCTCGGCACGTTCGATCATCTGTTGATGTTGGCCGGCGGCGCGTTCGTCGTGTTCGCCGACGCGCTGGCGCTGTTCCTGGTGCGCCGGTCGCTGGCGCGGCGGGCGGCGGGCCTGCCGACCGTCGTCGTCGTGCGCCCGGCGTCGCTTCCCGACCCGGTCCTGTTCGTCAGCCTGGCGATGACTCCAGTGCCGTCGATTTTCGCTTTCGCAATCTGGTTCGTGCGCTTCCAGCCCGTGTTCTGACGCCGACGCACGAAGAGGAGAGGACTGTTCCATGCCGATCAAGGTGCTGATGCCCGCGCTGTCGCCGACGATGACCGAAGGCAAGCTCGCCAAGTGGCTCAAGAAGGAGGGCGACCCGATCAAGTCCGGCCAGGTCATCGCCGAGATCGAGACCGACAAGGCGACGATGGAGGTCGAGGCGGTCGACGAGGGCACGCTCGGCAAGATCGTCGTGCCGGCCGGCACCGACGGCGTGAAGGTCAACGAGGTGATTGCGCTGATCCTCGAGGAGGGCGAGGGCGCCGGTGCGCTGTCGGGGGCCGCGAGTGCGGCGCCGGCGGCGAAGGCTGCGCCCGCGCCGGCGGCTGCTCCCGCAGCGGCGGCGCAAGCGGCGGCGCCTGCTGCCAAGACGGCTGGCCCCGACACGCCATTCCCGCTCAATCAGCCCGGCGAGCGCAGCTTCGTGAGCCCGCTCGCGCGCCGCATGGCGGCGCAGGCCGGACTCGACCTCGCCGCCGTGAAGGGATCGGGCCCGGGCGGGCGGATCGTCAAGGCGGACGTCGACGCCGCCCTCGCTTCGCCGCAGCGTCCGGCCGCAGCCCCCGCCGCGCGGCCGGCGCCGGCTGCGGCGCCTGCTGCCGCGGCGCCGGCCGCAGCGCCTGCACCGGCATCGGCGGTCGCCGGAAACATTCCGCATCACGTCGTGCCGCACACGACGATGCGCAAGGTGATTGCGCGGCGCCTGACCGAGTCCAAACAGACCGTGCCGCATTTCTACCTGACGGTGGACTGCGAGCTCGACGCGCTGCTCAAGCTGCGCGCCGACCTCAACGCCAAGTCGCCGGAGAAGGGCGACGGCGCGTTCAAGCTTTCGGTCAACGACTTCGTCATCCGCGCCGCGGCGCTCGCGCTGCGCAAGGTGCCGGCGGCCAATGCCTCGTGGTCCGACGAAGGTACGGTGATGTACGACGCGGTCGATATCTCGGTGGCGGTCGCGATCCCCGGCGGGCTGATCACGCCGATCGTCAAGTCGGCCGACCAGAAGGGCCTTGCCGCGATCTCGGCGGACATGAAGTCGCTTGCCGCCAAGGCGCGCGACGGCAAGCTCAAGCCGGAGGAATTCCAGGGCGGCACCTTCTCGATCTCCAATCTCGGCATGTTCGGGATCAAGGATTTCGCCGCGGTGATCAATCCGCCGCAGGGCTGCATCCTCGCGGTCGGCGCGGGCGAGCAGCGCCCGGTCGTGAAGAACGGCGCGCTGGCGATCGCCACTGTCATGAGCTGCACGCTGTCGGTCGACCACCGCGTCGTCGACGGCGCGATCGGCGCCGAGTTCATGGCCGCGTTCAAGAAGCTGATCGAAGACCCGATCACGATGCTGCTGTAGGCCCGCGACATCGCTTCGTTCACACGGGAGTTGCCGATGCGGACTATCTTTGCGGCGGCCGGCGTTGCGCTGTCGCTGCTTGCGACGACGCCGGTCCTTGCGCAGCCACAGAGCCTGACCGGCACCTGGACGGTTGCCGGCGAGAACCGCTACGAGGACTGCACGGTGTGGACACCGAGCGGACAGCTCGTGGTCGGTGCGGCGAACGCGCAGGGCGTCTATACCGGCCGGATCGAGATCACCGGCCGTCTGTCGGTCGCCAAGGACTGCGCCAACCCGCCGGCCGAGCCGCCCTCCGACGAGGCGGAGCGCTTCACCAGCGAGGTCGAGCTGACGGCCGACAAGGGCATCGTCGTGATCCGCGAGATCCAGCTCGACCGCACCTTCCGCTATCGCTGGACGGCGCGCGGCCTCGAATTCCTGCTCGAAAGCTGCCGCGAGGCCGCGCCCTGCGTCGCGACCACGTTCCGCTATGAGCGGCGCTGAACGCACACGACAGACCGCCGAAAGGATCTCAGACCATGGCCGAGAACACCAATTTCGATCTCGTCGTCGTCGGCGGCGGGCCGGGCGGGTATGTCGCGGCGATTCGTGCGGCGCAGCTCAAGATGAGCGTGGCGCTGGTCGAGCGCGAGCACCTCGGCGGGATCTGCCTCAACTGGGGCTGCATCCCGACCAAGGCGCTGCTGCGCTCGTCGGAGATCAACCACCTGCTGCATAACCTCGACGCCTACGGCTTCTCGGCCTCCAACGTCAGCTTCGACATCGCCAAGATCGTCAAGCGCTCGCGCGCGGTGGCGAGCCAGCTTTCGGGCGGCGTGAAGCACCTGATGAAGAAGCACAAGATCACGGTGTTCGACGGCCACGGCAAGCTTGCGGGTACGGCCGGGGCCTTGCGCAAGGTCGCGGTGGCGAAGGACGGCAAGCCGCTCGCCGACCTCACGGCAAAGAACGTGATCCTGGCGACGGGTGCGCGCGCGCGCGTGCTGCCGGGCCTCGAGCCGGACGGCAAGCTTGTGTGGACCTACAAGGAGGCGATGGTGCCGCCGTCGATGCCGAAGTCGCTGCTCGTCGTCGGCTCGGGCGCGATCGGCATCGAGTTCGCCTCGTTCTATCGCAATCTCGGCGCCGCGGTGACGGTCGTCGAGGTGCTTGAGCGCGTGCTGCCGGTCGAGGACGAGGATATCTCCGCCTTCGCCAAGAAGGCGTTCGAGAAGCAGGGCATGACGATCATGACCTCGGCCTCCGCCAAGATCGCGCGCAAGGGGGCGGACGACGTCACCGTCGCGATCACCCAGGGCGGCAAGACGACCGAGGTTACCGTCGACCGCGTGATCAGCGCCGTGGGCATCGTCGGCAACGTCGAGAACATCGGCATCGAGGGCACCAAGGTGCAGGTCGACCGCACCCATGTCGTCGCCGACAAATGGCTGGCGACGGGCGAGCCGAACGTCTACGCGATCGGCGATCTGGTCGGCGCGCCGTGGCTCGCCCACAAGGCGATGCACGAGGGCGTGATCTGCGTCGAGAAGATCGCAGGCCTCAAGGACGTCCATGCGATGGACACATCGAAGATTCCGGGCTGCACCTATTGCATGCCGCAGGTCGCGTCGGTGGGCCTCACCGAGAAGGCGGCGAAAGCCAAGGGCTACGCGGTGCGGGTCGGCAAGTTCCCGTATATCGGCAACGGCAAGGCGATCGCGATGGGCGAGACCGAGGGGATGATCAAGACGGTCTTCGACGCGAAAACCGGCGAGCTGCTCGGCGCCCACATGATCGGCGCCGAGGTGACCGAGCTGATCCAGGGCTACACCATCGCCAAGACCCTGGAGACGACCGAGGCCGAGCTGATGGGCACGATTTTCCCGCATCCCACCCTTTCGGAAATGATGCACGAATCCGTGCTTGACGCTTACGGCCGGGCGCTCCACTTCTGAGGGTGAGCATCGGGCAACCGCTCGTTCGCAGGGGCGGTCGCAAGGACACCGTGATGACCGAGACGATCGTCGAGACCAAGCTTCGCCACCCCGAGAAGGCGCACCGGCCGGACAACGTCGTCCAGCGCCGGAAGCCGGAGTGGATCCGCGTCAAGGCGCCGTCGGGGCCCGAGTACCAGGAGACGCGCGCGCTGATGCGCGGCCTCAAGCTCGCCACCGTGTGCGAGGAGGCGGCCTGCCCCAATATCGGCGAGTGCTGGAAGCGCAAGCACGCGACGATGATGATCCTGGGCTCGGTCTGTACCCGCGCCTGCGCCTTCTGCAACGTCGCCACCGGCAAGCCCGACCAGCTCGACCCCCACGAGCCCGAGCACGTCGCCGAGGCTGTGGCCAAGCTCGGCCTCGCGCACGTCGTCATCACCTCGGTCGACCGCGACGACCTCGACGACGGCGGGGCGGGGCAGTTCGTCCGCGTGATCGAGCAGATCCGCAGAACGAGCCCGGCGACGACGATCGAGATCCTGACGCCCGACTTCCTGCGCAAGGAGGGCGCGCTCGAGCGGGTCATCGACGCCAAGCCAGACGTGTTCAACCACAACCTCGAGACCGTGCCGCGGCTCTATCCGACGATCCGGCCGGGGGCGCGCTATTTCCATTCGCTGCGGCTGCTCGACACGGTCAAGCGCCGCGACCCCGCGATGTTCACCAAGTCCGGCCTGATGGTCGGACTCGGCGAGGAACGCACCGAGATGATGCAGGTGATGGACGACCTGCGCTCGGCCGACGTCGATTTCCTCACCATCGGCCAGTATCTCCAGCCGACGCCCAAGCACGCCGCGGTGCAGAAATTCGTCACTCCGGACGAGTTCGCCGACTACGCGACGCTCGCCAAGGCGCGCGGCTTCCTGCTCGTCTCGGCGACGCCGCTCACGCGCTCGTCCTATCACGCCGACGCCGACTTCGCCGCCCTGCGCGCGGCGCGCGCGGCGAAGCTGGCCGGTGCCGCGGCACCCGCCGCGGACTGATGGCGACGCACGCCGAGCAGCGCGTTCTTCCCTATAGCCCCGAGCAGCTCTTCGATCTCGTGGCCGCAGTCGACCGCTATCCCGAGTTTCTGCCGTGGTGCGTCGCCGCGCGCATCCGCGAGCGCAACGATGCGGTGATGACCGCAGACCTGGTGATCGGCTTCAAGATGATCCGCGAGCGCTTCACCTCGCGCGTCACGCTCGACCGGGCGCGCCGCATCGACGTCGAATACCTGTCCGGGCCGATGCACTACCTCAACAACCACTGGACCTTCACCGCCGTGGCGCCGAGCGCCGAGCATCCGCACGGCGGCACGATGATCGACTTCTTCGTCGACTTCGAGTTCCGCTCCCGGCTGCTGCAGTCGCTGATCGGCGTTCTGTTCCACGAGGCGGTGAAGCGGATGGTCGGCGCCTTCGAGACCCGCGCCCGCCAGCTCTACGGGCCGCCGGGCGCCGCACCCGAGGCGCCGCGTCCGGCCTGAACGCGCGGCGCCGACCCTGCTATACTGGCACGGTGACCAGTCCGGGGGCCGGCGCGGGGCCAACTGCGCCCAAGAGGGTTTCCGCCCTCAAGCACATCTACTGGGAGGTTTCGGCGGGCCGGGGTTTTCCGGGCGAGTACCTGCCGGACTGGTTGTGCCTGATCCAGCGCTACTATCTGACCTTCGGCGCAGTCCGGCTCTTCATCCGGCCGCGGACCTTCACCGAGCGCCTGTTCGCCAGGATGGTGTGGGCGCGTGACCCGCGGATCACGGCGACCAGCGAGAAGGTGAACGTTCGCGACTTCGTGGCGGCAAGGGTCGGACCGGACTATCTGATCCCGCTGCTCAAGGTCTGGGAGCAGCCGGAGGAGATCGTCCTCGACGCGCTGCCGGATCAATTCGCGCTCAAGGCGTCGCATGCCAGCGGGTTCAACCTACTGGTCGGCGACAAGGCCAAGGTGGACGTCGCGATGCTGCGCGAGACGATGCGGCGCTGGCTCGCGATCGACTGGTACCGTGTCCACCGCGAGTGGGGCTACAAGGGCATTCCGCGCCGGATCATGGCCGAGGCCCTCATCCTCGACCGAGGGGAATTGCCGGCCGACTACAAGTTCTACGTCTTCAACGGCCGTGCGCGGATGGTGATGGTCAACAGCCCGGCGCCGCGCGCCGCACTGACCATCAATCGCGGCAAGCACCTGACGCGCGACTTCTTCGACGAAACCTGGCGCCCGCTGCGCGTGCGCAAGGAAAATCCGCGCGCCGCCGTGCGGCCCGCGAAGCCGGCGCGGCTCGACGAGATGGTCCGCGTAGCCGGCGCATTGGGGGCGGACTTCCCGTTCTGCCGCGTCGATCTCTACCAGGCGGACGGCAAGGTCTATTTCGGCGAGATCACGCACTATCCCTCGGCCGGTCGGCAGATCTTCACGCCAGCGGACTTCGACGCTGCGCTCGGAGAGGTGTGGCGGACGGGCGCGCCGATCCCTGAACGGTTCTTCGACCCGGACGGCGGGACTGCGGGTGCGGGATAAGGCGATCCGAATACCGCGCCGCGGAACTTGTCGGTGCTCCGCCGGCTTCTTAGGATCGCCCCAAGTCGAATCCGGGTGGGGGATCGCGACCCAATGGCAACCGCAGTCAAACGGGTGATCGCGCGGCCGATGTCGGCCGGCGCGCCTTCAGGCGTGCCGCTGCCGGACCGGCTCCATGTGATCCGGCAGTATCGGCGGAGCTTTGGCCGCCTTCGTTTCGGAATTCGCCCGCGGCGGTTTTCCGAACTGCTGCTCGCCAAGATGCTGTGGGATCGCGATCCGCTGCTGCCGATCACCACCGAAAAGGTCGACGCGCGCGGCTTCGTCGCGTCGCGCGTGGGTACCGACTACCTGATCCCGCTGCTGCAGGTCAGCGATCGCGCGGAGCGGATCGATCTTGACGCGCTGCCGGCCCGCTTCGCGATCAAGGCGTCGCATGGTTGCGGCTTCAATCTGCTGGTCGGCGACAAGTCGCAGATCGACGCCGAGGCGCTGCGCGCGACTCTTCGCGGGTGGCTGGCAACGGACTGGTACCGGCGCCACCGCGAGTGGGCCTATCGCGGCGTCCCGCGCCGGATCCTGGTCGAGGCGTTGCTGGTCGATCACGGCGAACTCGCGGCGGACTACAAGTTTTACGTCTTCAACGGCCGCGCGCGGATGGTGATGGTGAACGGCCGGTCGGCCGTCGCGGCGGTCGCTCCGAAAGGCGGCCGGCACCCGACGCGCGATTATTTCGACGAGCGCTGGCAGCCGCTCAGGGTCGAACGCGGCAAGCCCCGCGCTGCGGTGACGCCGCCGCGCCCGGACCGCCTCGCGGAGATGATCGACGTCGCCGAGCGCATCGCGCGCGGCTTCGCCTTCTGCCGCGTCGATCTCTACAACGTCGAGGGGCGGATCTATTTCGGCGAGATCACGCACTATCCGTCCGCCGGCCAGCAGATGTTCCGTCCGCTCGACTTCGACGCCGCACTCGGTGAGGTCTGGCTTCATGGCACGCCCATCCCGCAGCGCTTCTATGCGTGAGCGCGCCGCGCATAGCAGCGCGGTGCTGGCGCTGCTCGTCTTTCTGGTTCTGTCCGCCCTCGGCACGGTCGCTCCGCAGGCGCAGACGCTGCGCGCCGGGATCTCGACCGCGGCGACGACGCCCGATCCGCACGTCCTCGACAACGGCGGGAACAACACGCTGTACTCGAACATCTACGAGCGTCTGACCCGGCTCGACGAGCGTCAGCGGGTGACGCCGGGCCTCGCGACGAGCTGGCGCACCATCGACGACCGCACCTGGGAGTTCGAGCTGCGCCAGGGCGTGCGGTTCCACAACGGGGCCGCGTTCACCGCGGACGACGTCGTCGCCTCGATCGCGCGCGTCCGCCGGATGACGACGAGTCCCGCACCCTACGTCCAGTTCGTCCGGCCGATCGCGGCGGTCGAGGCGATCGCGCCGCATCGCCTGCGCATCCGTACGGCGGCACCGTTTCCATTGCTTCCGGTCCATCTCGCGCTGATCTCCATCATTCCGCGCGCCAACGCCGACGCCGACACGCCGGCGTTCAATTCGCTCGCGGCGGCGATCGGGACCGGACCCTACAGGCTGGTCCGCTGGGTGCCCGACGAAGGCGTCGAACTCGTGCGCAACGACGCGTGGTGGGGTGCGCGTCCGGTGTGGGAGCGGGTGATCTTGCGGCGGATTCCGCGCGATACGATGCGCACAGCGGCGCTGCTTGCGGGCGACGTCGACATCATCGACCAGGTTCTGCCGGCTGATGCGGAGCAGCTTGCGGCACGCGGCGGGTTCGTGGTCCACCGGGCGGTGTCGGGGCGGCTGATGTACATCCACCTCGACAGCGCGCGCGAGCGCACGCCGTTCGCGGCTGGGCTCGACGGCGCGCCGATCGCCAATCCGCTGCGCGACGTGCGCGTGCGTCGGGCACTGTCGCTCGCCATCGACCGTCACGCCATCGCGCAGCGCCTGTTCGGCGGCCTCGCGGTGCCGACGGCCGGCGTCGTGCCGCAGAGCTTCTTCGGTGCGATCGACGATCCGGCCCCGACCGTCGATCCCGCCGAGGCGCGCCGGCTGCTCGCGGAGGCGGGCTTGCCCGACGGGTTTGCCCTCCAGCTCAACGGGCCCAACGACCGCTATCCGATGGACGAGCAGGTGATGCAAACTGTCGCGGCGATGTGGGCGCGCATCGGCGTGCGTACGCGCGTCGAGGCGCAGCCCGCCGCGGTCAGTCTCGCGCGCGCCTCGCGCCTTGAGCTCAGCGCCTATCTCTACGGCAACAGCTCGACCACCGGTGAGCCGATGAACACGCTGCGCGCGCTGCTCGGGACCTACGACCCGCAGCGCGGCACCGGCGCAGCCAATCGCGGACGCTATTCGAACCCGGAACTCGATGCGATGATTGCGCGAGCCGAGGTCACGCTCGACGACGAGGAGCGCGCGCGAATCCTGGCGGACGCGACGCGGCTGGCGATGCGCGATGTGGGGATGATCGTTCTCTATCATCTCACCAACACCTGGGCGAGCCGCCGCGGCATCGTCGCGGAGCCGCGTGCCGACGAGCAGTTCCGCGCCGCGGACATTCGGCTCGCGCCTTAGCAGCGGCGGCGCAAACCCGTGACAAGTTTGTAACCCGCGGGAACCTTGCTCGCGGTAATCGCGTTCCGCATCTATGGACGCGATGAGCACGACCACGGACCTCACGGTGCCGGCGCACCGTGCCGGGCTTTTTCTCGACATCGACGGCACGCTCCTCGACATCGCGCCGCTGCCGGACGCGGTCGCGGTGCCGGCGACGCTGGTCGAAACCCTGACGCGGCTTCACCACGCGCTCGACGGCGCGATCGCGTTCGTGAGCGGGCGGATGCTCGAGGAGATCGACCGGCTGTTCGTGCCGCTGCGCTTCGATGCCGCTGCGGAGCACGGCGCGGTGCTTCGACTCGCCGGCGTCGAGACGTCGCCCGCGGTCCCGGACGAGCGCGTGATGGCGATCCGCGAAGCGGCGGAGGCATTCGTCGC
>JAEUKZ010000462.1 GCA_016793045.1 Alphaproteobacteria bacterium | reverse complement strand
ACCGATCGCACCGCGCCATGCTCGGGGCGGGCCGCCAACGCCTTGGAAAATAGTCGTAATTAACCATAGGCGGGGCGCCGCGCGGCCATCGCGCGAAACAACCACGACCGCGCTATGCCCGCCCACTGGGGCGCGTGGATTCGCCTGGAAATTCCTGGACATTTCACCGAATTCCGGCGATTTGATTCGGCGGGGACATTCGGGAACGGGGAGCAAGGCACGTGGCGGTTGCATTTGCCGCAAAGCTGCGCGTCGCTGCGGCGGCGCTCGGCTGCAGTTCGCGCAAGGAATTCTGCGCGCGCCTGCGCAGCGCCAATCCGGCGACGCATGTCGATCTCGACCGGCTGAACAAGTGGATGCAGGGGCGCTCGCTGCCGCGCGCGCCTTCGGTCTATGCCGATCTTGCCGCCGCGATCGGCACGACGCGGCCGGGGCAGTGGATCGCCGAGTCGAGCCTCGAAGACTTCACCGCCGAGCTCGCCGCGCGCACCGGCGTCGACATCGCCGGCCTGGTGGTTCCGGACGGCCTCGCGCGCCGCGGCAACGCGCGCGCGGCCGGGCTGTTCGGCGGCGTGGCGACGCTGGCCGGCGCCTTCGCGGCCTATTCGCCCGCGTGGTCGCCGCATTATCGCGGCCGCCTGCTGCGCGGCGCGCTGCGCCTCGCCGCCGGCCGCGCCGGCGCCCTGCTCGCGACCTACGGCGAGTCGTTCGCCGGGCGCGACGTGCGCCTCACCGCCGAGGCCTGGATGGCCGGGCGCTCGATGCATCTGGTGATGCGCGAGCCGGTGGGCGACATCCCGCTGTTCTTCAGCCTGCTGATGCCGGGCCCGCCGGCGAGCGTGCTGTGCGGCGTCATGTCCGGCTTCGCCTTCCTGTCGCACGAACCGCTGCCGACGGCGTGCCGCGTCGTCTTCATCCGCGTGCCCGACACGCCCAAGCTCGACGGCACCAACCGCTATCTCGATCCGGTTCCCGGCGCCATCGCGGCCGACCTTGCGGAGCTCGGGCTCGCGGTCGCGGAAGCCGAGCGCCTCGATGCGTTCACGCACGCATTCGTCGGCACGCTGCCCATGCAGGCGACGCCCGAGGACCAGACGACGTTCGCGAGCATGCTCGACCGCCAGCATCTCGACCTGGCCGGCTAGGCTGTGCGCGCGAACGGCCGCATCGATGAACCGCGGATGACGTCGGCCGGCGGCCCGGTATCGACGCGGACATGGCGCTGCGGCATTCTCGCCGATGGCGCGCCGCGGCGGGCGGCCGGCGCGGCACCGGGGGCGAAGGGGCGATGGCACGCATTCGATTCGTGACGGCGGCTTGCGTGGCGGCGGCCGTGCTGGCATCCGCAGCACCGGTCCGCGCGGATTGCCTCGATTTCGACGACGCCGCCGTGCGGGTCGTGCGCGGCGTCATCCGCGGCGTTGCGGGCGCGGGCGACGTCGCCTATCGCGTGGCCCACGGCGAAGGGGGCTTCGGCCACGTCCAGGGCGCCGTCGAGGTGCAATGGACGCAGGCCGGCGAGACGCTGCGCCAGACGATCTTTCACGCCATGCATGACGGGCCGCCCGCCGAGGTGGCGCGGACCGCGCGCGGCCTGCAGGTCCGCGTGCGCTACTGCATGACCGGTACGGACGTCTGCCGGGCGCGGACCGCCGCGTATGTCTATGACCCGGCCCAGCGCCGCTTCCGCGGCGCCAATGCGGCCGCACGGACCTTCGTCGCCACGACGTGCCAATAGGGCGCGCGGCCGGGGGTGCCGGCGCAGGTCCCGCTCGCGCCGCGAATGAACCGCGGCAAGCCGCGCGGCGTTAGAGCGGAGGCGAAACCTGTCCTGCTCTTCAAACCATGCTGCTGCGGTCGATTGCCCTTGCGACGTGCGTTGCTTTCTGTTCGGCCGTGAGCGCGGCCGCGCGCGGCGACGACGGCTACGCGGCCGTGGAGCGGCTGGCGGCGGCGCTGGCGGCCGCGCCGGCGCAACCGCCGCCCGCGCCCCGCCGCCCGGATCTCGCGCGCATGAACTACGACCAGCACCGCGCCTTCAGGCAGCGCGCGGCGGCGACGCTGTGGCGCGACGGCGATGGCCGCTTCGCCATCGAAGCGGTGCCGGCCGGCTACCTATTTCCGGCGCCGGTCGCGATCTCCATCGTCGACGGCGGGGCCGCGGCGCCGCTGGAAGCGCGGGCGCGCGACTTCGTCTGGCCGGAGGGCTTCGCGCCGGCGGCGGACGAGCCGGTCGACCTGGCGGGGTTCCGCATTCTCCATCCCCTCCACCAGGCGGGGCATTGGGACGAAGTGGCGGTGTTCCTGGGCGCCAGCTATTTCCGGCTGATCGGCCGCCACCAGGCCTATGGCGCCTCGGCGCGCGGGCTGGCGATCGACGCCGGGTTGCCCGACGAGGAGTTCCCCGCCTTCCGCCGTTTCTGGATCCTGCGCCCGCCGCCGCAGGCGCGCGCGCTGGTGTTCCACGCGCTGCTCGATTCGCCCAGCGTCGCCGGCGCCTATCGCTTCGTCCTGACGCCGGGCGACGCCACGTCGTTCGACGTCGAGGCCGTGCTGTTCTTCCGCCGCGCGGTACGGCAGGTCGGCTATGCGCCGCTGACCTCCATGTTCTGGCGCGGGCCCGGCGATCCGCGGCCGGCCGCCGACCATCGCCCGCAGGTCCACGATTCGGACGGCCTGCAGATCCTGGGCGCTGACGCGCAGTGGCGCTGGCGCGCGCTCGCCAATCCGCGGCGCACGACGATCGAAAGCCATCCCGCGCCCGATGTCCTCGGCTTCGGCCTGATTCAGCGCGAGCGGCGGCCGCAGGCCTTCCGCGACGACGAGGCGCTCTATGCGTGGCGGCCGAGCCTGTTCGTCACCCCGCTGGCGCCGTTCGGCGCCGGCGCGGTGCAGCTGCTGCTGCTGCCCACGCACGACGAATACGCCGACAATGTCGGCGCCTTCTGGACGCCGGCGGTCCAGCCCGCGGCGGGATCGCGCGTCCGGCTGCACTACCGCGTCGCGGCGATCGCCGGCGACGCGCCGGCGCTGCGCGCGGCGCGGGCCGTCGCGGCGAGCGCAGCGCCGGTCGACTGCGCCGACGAAGGCGGCTGCCTGCGGGTGGACGTGGCGTTTGCCGGCCGGTTCGATCCGGCGGCCCCGCCCACCGCGGCCGCGGCGATCGCACCCGGAACCGTGGTCGCCGCGGCGGCGCAGGTCCTGGCGGCCGATCGCGCGCACGCGGTGCTGACGATCCGGCGCGCCGACGCGCGGCCGGCGACGCTGCGCGTCGCGCTCCACGCCGCGGGCCGGGCGATCAGCGAAACCTGGATCGGCGTGCTGGATCGATGACGCCGACGCCATCCTATGCGGCGCGGCGGGCGGGCTACTTCGCCGCCAGCGCACTGACCGCCGCCGCCGGCACCGCCGCGATGGCGGTGAATCTGGCGCCGCTTGGCCTCGGCGGCGCGGCGGCGGTCGCGCTGGCAGCCCTCTGCCTGTGGTGGATCAGCCTGGGGCTGTGGTCGGCGGTCATCGGCTTCGCGCTGACCCTGCGCGCGCCGCTGCCGGCATCGGTGCCGCCCGCGCCCGCGGCCCAGCGCACCGCGATCCTGGTGCCGGTCTACAACGAGGACTGCGACGAGGTGTTCGCCGGCGTGCGCGCGACATACGAATCGCTCGCGCGCACCGGGCGGCTGGACCAGTTCGACGTCTTCGTGCTGAGCGATTCGACCGACCCGGCGATCCGGCACGCCGAGACGGCGGCGTGGGAAGCGGCCTGCCGCGACCTCGATGCCGGCGGCCGCCTGTTCTACCGCCACCGCGACGACAATCGCGGGCGCAAGGCCGGCAACATCGCCGACTGGGTGCGCCGCTGGGGCGGCGCCTACGAGGCATTCGTCATCCTCGACGCCGACAGCATCATGTCGGGCGCCTGCCTGGCGGCGCTCGCCGACCGGCTGGCGGCTGCGCCGCGCGCGGCGATCATCCAGACGCTGCCCCTCGCGGTCGGCCAGCGCAGCATCTTCGGGCGCGCCGTGCAATTCTCGCATCGTCTCGCCGGGCCCCTGCTGGCGCGCGGCCAGGCGTGGTGGCAGGGGCCCGACTCCAACTACTTCGGCCACAACGCCATCGTGCGCACCCGCGCCTTCGCCGCGCATTGCGGCCTGCCCACGCTCGACGGCGCGCCGCCGAGCGGCGGCGACATCCTGAGCCACGATTTCATCGAGGCGGCCTGCCTGCGACGTGCCGGCTGGACGATTCACGCGGCCCCCGACCTGCCCGGCAGCTACGAACGCGCGCCGGAGAACCTGATCGACTATGCCATCCGCGACCGCCGGTGGATTCAGGGCAACCTCCAGCACCTTGCCCTGGTCGGCGCGCGCGGCTTCGCGCCGATGAGCCGATTCCACATTCTCACCGGCATCCTCGCCTACGCGATGTCGCCGCTGTGGCTGGCGCTCCTGCTGATCGCGACGCCGATCCTTTCCACCGATGACGGCGCCGGCGGCGGCGCCCTGCCGGCGCTCGCCCTGGCCGCACCCGTCCTCGCCATGCTGGCGTTGCCGCGGGTACTCGGCGCCATCGCGCTGCGCCGCCGCTATCCGAAGGCCCGGCGCGGCCGGCTGGTGCGCGACGTCGCCGGCGAGCTTGCGCTTTCGGCCCTGCTCGCGCCGACGCTGATGCTGCTGCACAGCTATTTCATCGCCGCCAATTTCGCCGGCCGCGCCGTCGACTGGCGCCCGCAGCGGCGCACCGCCCACGGCCTCGCCTGGACCGAGGCGTTCGCGCGTTGCGCCGCCTGCACCATCGCGGGGACCGTCTGGGGCGGCGTCGTTTTCGCGACGGCGCCGACTGCAGGGCTCTACCTTCTGCCGGTGCTCGCGGGACTCGGTCTCGCCGTGCCGCTGGCGGTGTGGACGAGCCGCACCCCGGCGAAGCCGGACTTTCTGCCCATCCCCGAGGACATCGCGCCCCCGGCGGAGATCGCCGCCTTCGAACGTGCGCGCGCGTCGGCCGCCGAGGGCGACCGCGCCGCGGCCGTGCCGGGCGGCGCAATGGCGGCCGTCGCCCGCTCCGCCTGACCGGCAACTGCACCCCGCCGCTTCACGTTTCTCTCTCAACGGTGGGAGCACACGACCATGGACGGCATGTCGGCCGACGACGGCTTTGTGATCGATCGTCCGCTCGAGGCGGCGGGCGGGACAGGAGCGCCCGTGCGCGCGGTTCTGGTCGCGCTGCGCGCGGCGGCGCGCGCCCCGCAGCGCGTTCCGCGGCCCGCGCCCCTGGAGATGCCGATCCAGCGCTTTCTGCTCGGCCGGCGCGGCGCGATCTTGCTGTGACATCGCCGCGGACGAGCGCCGGCGCCGCCGACAGCGGCGTTCCTAACCACGGTGGCCATATCTCCATTGAGGAGTTCGAACGATGTTGGTGCGAATCAAGCCGGCCCTCGTCGCCGTCGCCGTTGCAGCCGCCGCGCTGAGCGCGTGCGATCGGGAACGTCCGAGCGTGCAAGCGCAGACCGCGGCAACCCCCGCGCCCTCGCTGATGAGCCGGCAATATTTCGAAGCCGCGGCGAATGGCGACCTGTTCGAGGTGCGGTCGAGCGAACTCGCCCTGCAGCGGACGCGCAACGCGCAGGTGCGGCGCTTCGCCCAGATGATGGTCGACGACCATTCCGCCAATTCGCGCGCGCTCGAACAGGCGGTCGGCGAAGCCGGCCTGAGCGCCCGCTTCCCGAGCCAGCTCGACGACGCCCACATGGCGACGTATCGCGATCTCGAAGGCGCTTCGCCGCGCGCCTTCGACGCGCGCTATGTCGATGCGCAGCGGCAGGCGCACCAGGATGCGCTCGCCCTGAACCGCGCCTACGCGCAGAACGGCGACGTGCCCGCGCTGCGCCGCACCGCCACCGCCGCCGTGCCGGTGATCGAGCGGCACATCCGCATGCTCGATCAGATTCGCCTGGCGCGCCGCTGACGACTTGCGCGCGGCACGCCGCGCAGTGCGCGCGCGGCGTGCCGACCGGGCCGGACGGTGCCGTCGAAAAGCGGATGACGGTGCGGCTAGTGCTCGGCGCAGTGGGCGCAGCAGAAGATCCGGCCGCCCGCTTCGACGCCGTGGCCGAGGACGCGGCAATTGCAGTGCGCGCAGCGCGGCGCGATCTTCTCCGCCGCGCATTCGATGCTGTCGAAATTGTAGCGCGCGCCTTGGATCTCGACGCTGAAGGCCTTGTCGTAGTCGTTCCCGCAGGTATCGCAGCGCGCCATGGCACCCTCCCCATTCACATCGCCCGTCCGAAATTGAACGGAGGATGGCCGGCCGCGTTGCATGTTGACGCAAAGAAGGCGGCGCCGGAGGGCAACGCCCGCTCCCACGCACCGCCTGTTCGCCACGGAAGTCCAGGACATGAAGCGCGAAGACAACGTCATTCTGCCCGTCGACCGCACGACGATAAATCCCGAGGACGAGCGGGACCTTTTCTATTGGTCCCGTCACTTCCGCGTTCCCGCGAGCCTGCTGCGCGCCGTCATCGCGCGCGTCGGCACGGTGGTGGAGAACGTGCGCGCGGAGGTCGCCCGGATGCGCCAGCGCGGCGAGCTCTAGCCCCGCCGCGCGCGGGACGCGCTCAATCGTGGCCGCCGAGGATGCGCAGGACCGCGCGCGGCCGGGGTGCCGCCGCTACGCCGCGGTGGCCTCGATCGTCGCGGTGTCGAGCATGAAGCTGCCGTCGGCTTCGATGGCGAAGTGGGCAACCACGTCCTGCGCCATCGCCCCCTGGAGCGCGCGGATCGCCTGCACCTGCAGCGCGGGCGTGTTCATCCGCGCGACCCACGAGGCGAAGTCGAGCCGGATGCGGCCCGGCGTCGTCGCCGCCACCGCAAAGCCGGCCCGAGTCAGGGCGTCGTGCCATTGGGCGATCGACCAGTCGCGGACATGCGAGGGATCGCGCAGCAGCTCGACCGACTGCAGGACCGTGTCGAGCAGCGCATCGGCGGGCGCCACCGCATCCATGAACACGGCCGTGCCGCCCGGCCTGACGACGCGGCGCGCCTCGCGCAGCGCCGCGGCGAAGCCGTGCCAGTGATGCGCGCTGAAGCGGGTGACGACGGCATCGAATTCGCCGTCGGCGAAGGGCAGCGCCTCCACCCGGCCCTGCCGGGTCGCGACGTTGCCAAGGCCGCGCCGCGCCGCCTCGGCCGACACCGCCGCGAGCATCTCCGCCGACAGGTCATAGGCGACGACGGCGGCGACATGCGGCGCAGCGGCGAACGCTGCGTGGCCGCCGCCGCAGCCGAGATCGAGCACGCGCCAATCGTTCCGGCCCCGCATGATCGCCGAAAGCCTTTCGAGATCAGGCCCTTGGGCGTGAACGGCGCTGGTCACATAGGCGGCGGCGCGGGCACCGAACTGCGCATCCACCAGGGTCGCATGGCTGGGGTTGGCCATATTCCGGTCTCCATTCCTGGTCCGTAACGGTCGTCGGGGAGGATCGTCGCGCAACAATCAAGCTGGTAACAGTGATGACTTTATCCTGGTATAAAGCCGTTCCATGGAGACCAGCCCGACCGCACAGCGCCGCACGCTGGGCGATTTCGTCCGGACCCACCGCGCCCGGCTGAAGCCGGCGGCGCTCGGGCTTCCGGAGGGGACGCGGCGGCGCACGCCCGGCCTGCGGCGCGAGGAGCTGGCGCAGCTCTGCGGCATGAGCGCCACCTGGATCACCTGGGTCGAGCAGGGCCGCGACGTCGCCGCCTCCGCGATCGCGCTGGCGCGGCTCGCGCGCACGCTGCAGCTTTCGCCGGCGGAGCGCGCCTATCTGTTCGATCTCGCCGGCAAGCACGACCCCAGCACACCGCCGGCGCCGGCGGCGATGGACGCGCCGCCGGCGCTGACCGCGGCGCTCGCCGCCATCGCGGCGCCGGCCTATGTGCTCGACCGCTGCTGGAACGCGCGCGCCTGGAACGCGGCCGCGGCGCGCCTGTTCGTCGGCTGGCTCGACGGGGCGCGCGACGGGGAATGCGACGGGTCGGCGCCGCGCAACCTGCTGCACTACATCTTCCGCGATCCCGCCGCGCGCGCGCTGATCCCGGACTGGGCCGACCGCGCCCGGCGCGTGGTGGCGGAATTCCGCGCCGATCACGGCCGCCATCTCGACGACCGCGCGATGACGGCGCTGGCCGACGCGCTGCGCGCGCAATCGCCCGAATTCGCGGCGGCGTGGGAGGCGCACGACGTCGTCGAGCGCGAAGGCGGCGTGCGCCGCTTCGCGCATCCGCGCGACGGCGCGCTGCGGTTCGAGCAGATCACCTTCACGCTCGCCGCGCGGCCGGAGTTCAAGCTGGTGATGCTGACGCCGCTGTCGGGCGCGCCCGGCCGCGAAGGGACATGACCCATGCCGCTGCACGAACTGCGCGTTTCCTCCTATCGCTCGCTGCGCGACCTCACCATGCCGGTCGAAAGGCTGGCGGTGTTCGTCGGCGCCAACGGCACCGGCAAGAGCAATCTCTACCGCGCGCTGATGCTGCTGGCCGCCGCCGCCGGCGGCCGGCTCGCGAACGTGCTCGCCGAGGAAGGCGGCATGCCGTCGGCGCTGTGGGCGGGCGCGCGGCGCAAGGACGGGCCGGCGCGCATCACGCTGGGCGTCTCGCTCGACCGCTACGCCTACGACATCGAGCTCGGCATCCCCGGCCGGACCGAACCCGCCCTGCCGCTCGACCCGATGATCAGGCGCGAGCGCGTGCAGCTGATCGACGAGCGCATCGTCGGCCCGGTGCGCAAGGTGACGCTGCTCGAGCGCGACGGCCCTTCGATCTGGGTGCGCGACGCCAAGGGCCGCCGCGTCGCCTACCAGTACGAACTGCTGGCGAGCGAGACGGCGCTCGCGGGCATCCGCGACCCGGTGGCGTTTCCCGAACTCGCGGTGCTGCAGCAGGAGTTGTCGGCGTGGCGCTTCTACCAGCATTTCCGCACCGACGCGCAGTCGCCCATCCGCGCGCCGCAGCTCGGCATCTGCACGCCCGTCCTCGGCAGCGACGGGCACGACCTCGCCGCCGCGCTCAAGACCGCGATCACGCTCGGCGACCGTCACGACATCGACGCCGCCGTCGCCGACGCGTTTCCCGGCGCCACGCTCGACATCGCGGACGAACGCAGCCGCTACGCGATCGGGCTGCAGATGCCGGGAATCTTCCGGCCCTTCGCGGCGCCGGAACTGTCGGACGGGACGCTGCGCTATCTCTGCCTGGTCGGCGCGCTGCTGTCGTACCGGCTGCCGAGCTTCCTCGCGCTCAACGAGCCCGAGAGCAGTCTGCACCCCGACCTGCTGGCGCCGCTCGCCCGCCTGATCGCCGCCGCGTCGCGGCGCACGCAGGTGTGGGTGGTGACGCATTCCGACGCGCTGGCCCGCCACCTGCGCGAGACCGCGTCGTGTACGCCGCGGCGGGTGACGCTGGCGGACGGCGCCACCGCCATCGAAGGCCTCAATCTGCTCGGGCGCTTCGCCGACGCGCCGGAGGACTGAGCGCCGGCGGCGCGGCCGGCCGGCGCG
>JAEUKZ010000194.1 GCA_016793045.1 Alphaproteobacteria bacterium | reverse complement strand
GTCGGGATCGCGCTCGTCCCCGCCTGCCCGACCATCGCCAGCAGCGCAACCAGCATCAGCACCGAGCCGAGCAGCGTGTAGAGGAAGAACTTGAAGGCCGAATAGACGCGGCGCGCCCCGCCCCACACGCCGATGATGAGGAACATCGGGATGAGGACGCCCTCGAAGAAGATGTAGAACAGGTAGAGGTCGAGCGCGGCGAAGGTGCCGACCATCATCGTCTCGAGCACCAGGAACGCGATCATGTATTCGCGCACCCGGTTCTCGATCGATTCCCAGCTCGCCAGCACGCAGATCGGCGTCAGCGCCGTCGACAGCAGCACGAACCACAGCGAGATGCCGTCGATGCCCATGTGATAGGTCAGGCCGATCTGGGGCAGCCATTCGCGCCGCTCGACGAACTGAAAATCCGCCGAGGTCGAATCGAAGCCGCTCCACAGCAGCAGCGAGACCGCGAACACGACCAGCGACGTCCACAGCGCCGCCCACCGCGCGTTGCGCGCGACGATCGCCTCCTCTCCCCGCAGCACGAGGATGAAGAGCGCGCCGACCAGCGGCAGGAAGGTGACGAGCGAAATCAGCGGCACGGCGTCGTTCCCCGCATCACAGCGTGCGCGCGATCAGATACCAGGTGATGAGGCCGACGACCCCCACCAGCATCACGAACGCGTAGTGATAGAGATATCCGGTCTGGAACCGGCTGGTGCGCCGTGCGACCGCGAGCGTCGTCGCCGCCATCCCGTCGGGCCCCAGCCCGTCGATCAGCAGCCCGTCGCCGGTCTTCCACATCTCGCGGCCGACGGCCATCGAGCTGCGCACGAACAGCCGGTCGTAGAGTTCGTCGAAGTACCACTTGTTCAGGAGGAACAGGTAGAGGCCGCGCAGCCGCGCGGCGATCTGCCCCGGCACCTCGGGCGCGCGGATGTAGAGCCCGTAGGCGAGCCCGATGCCGATCAGGCCGACGGCGACCGCGAGGATCGGGATCCATTTCGGCGCATGATGCGCGCCCTCGACCGTGTCGTGCGCGGGCAGCACGCGGATCGCCTCGCCCCAGAACGCCTCGCGCCCGTCGCCGACGAAGTACGCGTAGCCGACATAGCCGGAGAAGACCGCGCCGACGGCGAGGAAGTAGAGCGGCCACAGCATCACCCGCGGCGATTCGTGGACGTGCTCCATCGTGTGATGGTCGGCGCGCGGCGCGCCGTGGAAGGTCAGGAACAGCAGCCGCCAGGAGTAGAACGCGGTCATCAGCGCGGCGATGACGCCGATCCAGAACGCGTACTGGCCGACCGGCGAATGCGCCGCCCAGGCGGCCTCCAGGATCACGTCCTTGGAGAAGTAGCCGGCGAAGAACGGCACGCCGGCGAGCGCCAGCGAGCCGATCCACATCAGCACGTAGGTCGTGGGCACATAGCGCCAGATGCCGCCCATCCTGCGGATGTCCTGCTCGCCCGACATGGCGTGGATGACGGAGCCCGAGCCGAGGAACAGCAGCGCCTTGAAGAAGGCGTGCGTGGTCAGGTGGAACATCGCCGCCGAATAGGCGGAAACGCCCGCGGCGAAGAACATGTAGCCGAGCTGCGAGCAAGTCGAATAGGCGATCACCCGCTTGATGTCGTTCTGCACGAGGCCGACCGAGGCGGCGAAGATCGCGGTCGAGGCGCCGACGAAGGTGACGACGGCGAGCGCGTCGGGGGCGTATTCGAACATCGGCGACAGCCGGACGACCATGACGACGCCCGCCGTCACCATCGTCGCGGCGTGGATCAGCGCCGAAACCGGGGTCGGGCCTTCCATCGCGTCGGGCAGCCAGGTGTGCAGTCCGAGCTGCGCCGACTTGCCCATCGCGCCCATGAACAGCAGCAGGCACAGGCAGGTCATCGCGTTGACCTGCCAGCCGAGGAAGTCGATCGTCTGCGCGGCCTTCTGCGGCACCGCGGCGAACACCACGTCGAAGTTCAGCGAGCCGAAGACGAGATAGACCCCGGCGATGCCGAGCACGAAGCCGAAGTCGCCGACGCGGTTGACCAGGAACGCCTTGATCGCGGCGGCGTTGGCCGTCGGCTTCTCGTACCAGAACCCGATCAGCAGGTAGGAGGCGACGCCGACGCCTTCCCAGCCGAAGAACATCTGCACGAAGTTGTCGGCCGTCACCAGCATCAGCATGAAGAAGGTGAACAGGCTGAGATAGCTCATGAACCGCGGCACCGACGCGTCGCCGTGCATGTAGCCGATCGAATAGATGTGGACCGCGGCGGACACCGAGGTGACGACGAAGATCATCACCGCCGACAGCGCGTCGAAGCGCAGCGCCCACGAGACGTCGAGCGAGCCCGACTGGATCCAGGTGAAGATCTCGACCGTGCGCGGATGCGCGTTGGCGCCGGTGAAGGCCGCGAGGATGAGCAGCGACAGCAGGAACGCCGCGACCAGGCAGGCCGACGTCACGATCTGCGCGCCGCGTTCGGCGGCGTGCCGATCCTTCACCAGCCAGTCGATCGCGGCGGCGGCGATCGAGCCGATCAGCGGCAGGAAGATGGCGAGCGCGTACATGCGCCGGTCAGCCTTTCATCATGTTGATGTCTTCGACCTCGATCGACCCGCGATTGCGGAAATAGACGACGAGAATCGCGAGGCCGATCGCCGCCTCGGCGGCGGCCACGGTCAGCACCATCAGGGCGAAGACCTGGCCGACGAGATTGCCGAGATGGGTCGAGAAGGCCACTAGGTTGATGTTGACCGCGAGCAGCATCAGCTCGACCGACATCAGGATGATGATGACGTTCTTCCGGTTGAGGAAGATGCCGAGGATGCCGAGCGTGAACAGGATCGCGGCCACGGTCAGGTAGTGGCCGAGCCCGATCAGCGGGATGGCGCTGGACGACATCAGGAAACCCCCTGGCGCGGCGGCACCTTGACCACCGCGATCGATTCCTCGCGCCGGCGGCCGACCTGCCGCGCGATCACCTGGCGGCGCACGCCCTCGCGCTCGCGCAGCGTGAGCACGATCGCGCCGATCATCGCCACCAGCAGCACCAGGCCCGAGGCCTGGAAGACGTAGACGTAGTCCGTGTAGAGGATGCGGCCGAGGGCCAGCGTGTTCGAGATCGTGTTCGGGTCGGGAGTCGCGGCGACCTGGCGCGCGGCCTCGAGCGCCGCCGGCGCCACGGTCCACACGCCGACCGCGAGCGCCAGCTCCGCCAGCAGGATCAGTCCGACGAGCGCGCCGATCGGCAGGTAGCGGATGAAGCCTTCGCGCATCGCGAGGAAGTTGATGTCGAGCATCATGACGACGAACAGGAACAGCACCGCGACCGCGCCGACATAGACGATGACGAGGATCATCGCCAGGAACTCGGCCCCCATCAGCACGAACAGGCCGGCCGCGTTGAAGAAGGCGAGGATGAGGAACAGCACGGAGTGCACGGGATTGCGCGCGGCGATGACCATCACCGCCGATGCGACCAGCACGGCCGAAAACAGATAAAAGACCAGCGCCTGGATCACGACCGCTTCTCCGCCTCTTCGTCCTTCTTGCCGCCCCGGATCGGCGCGCCGCTCAGCGATACGGCGCGTCGGTGGCGATGTTGGCCGCGATCTCGCGCTCCCAACGTTCGCCGTTCGAGAGGAGCTTGTCCTTGTTGTACATCAGCTCCTCGCGTGTCTCGGTCGAGAACTCGAAATTCGGCCCCTCGACGATCGCATCGACCGGGCAGGCCTCCTGGCAGAAGCCGCAATAGATGCACTTCGTCATGTCGATGTCGTAGCGCGTGGTGCGCCGGCTGCCGTCGTCGCGCGGCTCGGCCTCGATGGTGATGGCCTGCGCCGGGCACACCGCCTCGCACAGCTTGCACGCGATGCAGCGCTCCTCGCCGTTGGCGTAGCGGCGCAGCGCGTGCTCGCCGCGGAAGCGCGCGCTGATCGGCCCCTTCTCGTAGGGGTAGTCGATCGTGACCTTGGGCTTGAAGAAGTACTTGAGCGTCAGGCTGAGGCCGGAGACGAGCTCCGACAAAAGCAGGGCGCGCGCGCCGCGAGCGGGTAACGACATTCCACCCTCCTCCGTCACGCCGTCCGCGGGACCCACCCGAACGCGACGAGCGCGCCCGCGGTGAGCACCAGCCAGATCAGCGAGAACGGCAGAAACACCTTCCAGCCCAGCCGCATGAGCTGGTCGTAGCGGTAGCGCGGCATGGTCGCGCGCACCCACAGGAACACGAACAGGCAGGCGGCGATCTTGAGCGCGAACCACACCGGCCCGGGCAGCCAGGTGAACGGCGCCATGTCGAAGGGCGGCAGCCAGCCGCCGAGGAAGAGCACGGAGGTCATCGCGCTCATCAGGATCATGTTGCCGTACTCGCCGAGGAAGAACAGCGCGAAGCTGATCGACGAGTACTCGACGAAGAATCCGGCGACCAGCTCGGACTCGCCCTCGGGCAGGTCGAACGGCGTGCGGTTGGTCTCGGCGAGGCCCGAGATGAAGAAGATGATGAACATCGGGAACAGCGGCAGGCAGAACCACAGCCCCTGCTGCGCCAGCACGATGTCGGAGAGGTTGAGCGAGCCGACGCAGAGCAGCACGGTGATCATCACGAAGCCGATCGAGACCTCGTAGGACACCATCTGCGCGGCCGAGCGCAGCGCGCCGAGGAAGGCGTATTTCGAGTTCGAGGCCCAGCCCGCCATGATGATGCCGTAGACGCCGAGCGAGGAGATCGCGAACAGGTAGAGGATGCCGACGTTGATGTCCGCGAGCACCAGGCCCGCGTCGAACGGGATCACCGCCCAGGCGACGAGGCTGAGCATGAACGTGAGCATCGGCGCCGCGACGAACACCACGCGGTTGGCGCCCGACGGAATCACCGTCTCCTTGAACATCAGCTTGACCGCGTCGGCGAACGGCTGGAGCAGGCCGAACGGGCCGACCAGATTGGGGCCGACCCGCAGCTGCATCGCCGCCATCACCTTGCGTTCGGCGAGCGTCAGATAGGCGACCCCGATCAGCACCGGCACCACGATCGCGAGGATCAGCAGCACCGTGATCACGAGCGGCCAGACGATGTTCGTCCAGAAGTTCATGGCGTCACCCGCGCTCCCCGCCCGTCATTCCGCCGCCCCGGCCTTCGCGTCGCCCGTGCGGGCGATGAAGGTCGCGGTGCATTTCGCCATCGTCTCGGAGGCGCGGCTGATCGGGTCGGTCATGTAGTAGTTCGACACCAGGGTCGCGAACGGGGCGGCCTGCACCGGCCCGCTCGTCCCGAAGGCGCCCCAGCTCACCGGCGCGACCTGGCCGGGCGCGGCGAAGATCGGGTTGACGCTCTCCATGCGCCGGCGCAGCTGGGCGAGATTGTCGTAGGGCAGCCGCTTGCCCATCGCCTCGGACAGCGCGCGGATGATCTTCCAGTCCTCGCGCGCCTCGCCGGGCGGGAACACCGCGAGGCGCGCCTGCTGCGGCCGTCCCTCGGTGTTGACGTAGGTCGCGTTCTTCTCGGTATAGGCGGCGCCGGGCAGCACGACGTCGGCGCGATGCGCGCCCTCGTCGCCGTGATGGCCCTGGTAGACGACGAACGCCTTGCCGAGCAGGTCGGGGTCGATCTCGTCGGCGCCGAGCAGGTAGACGAACTCGACCGTGCCGTTCTGCGCGCCCTGGAGGATCTCCGCGGTGCCGCGCCCGCCATGGCCGGGCACGAAGCCGGCATCCATGCCGCCGACGCGCGCCGCCGCGGTGTGCAGCACGTTGAAGCCGTTCCAGTCCTCGCGGACCATGTTGAACTTCTCGGCCACCTCGCGCGCGAGGGCGAGGATCGCCGCGCCGTCGGGCCGCGCCAGCGCGCCCTGGCCCAGGATCAGCATCGGCCGCTTGGCGAGGCGCAGCAGGTCGCCGAAGGCGAGCTTGCCCGAGGCGAGGTCGGCGAGCGTCTGCGGCCCGGCGCCGAGATAGTCGTAGCGGTAGGTGAGATCGGTCTGCTGGCCGATCAGCGCGACGCGGAACCCGCCGGCGAGGAAGCGCTTGCGCAGCCGCGCGTTGAGGACCGGCGCCTCCCAGCGGGGATTGGTGCCGATCAGCAGGCAGGCGTCGGCCTGCTCGATGCCGGCGATCGTGGTGTTGAAGACGTAGCTCGCGCGCGTGCGCGGATCGAGCGCGGCGCCGTCCTGGCGGCAGTCGATGTTGCCCGAACCGATCGCGGCGAACAGATCCTTGAGCGCGACCATCGATTCGACGCAGGCGAGATCGCCCGCCAGCGCGGCGATGCGGTCCGCCTGCACGCCATCGAGGCGCGCCGCGACCGCCGCCAGCGCCTCCGGCCACGTCGCCGGCTGGAGCTTGCCGTCGCGCCGGACATAGGGCCGGTCGAGCCGCTGGCGCCGGAGGCCGTCGCAGGCGAAGCGCGACTTGTCGGCGAGCCACTCCTCGTTCACCGCCTCGTTGAGGCGCGGCAGCACGCGCAGCACCTCGCCGCCGCGCACGTCGACGCGGATCGCGGCGCCGACCGCGTCGAGCACGTCGACGCTCTCCACCTTGCGCAGCTCCCACGGCCGCGCGCTGAAGGCATAGGGCTTCGAGGTCAGCGCGCCGACCGGGCAGAGATCGATGATGTTGCCGGAGAGCTCCGACGACAGCGCCTTCTCGACATAGGTCGTCACTTCCATGTGCTCGCCGCGGAAGGTCGCGCCGAGTTCCTCGATGCCGGCGACCTCGGTGATGAAGCGGATGCAGCGCGTGCAGTGGATGCAGCGGTTCATCGACGTCTTCACCAGCGGGCCGAAATCCTTGTCGGGCACCGCGCGCTTGTTCTCGTCGTAGCGGCCGCGGTCGAAGCCGTAGGCCATCGCCTGGTCCTGCAGGTCGCACTCGCCGCCCTGGTCGCAGATCGGGCAGTCGAGCGGATGGTTGATCAGCAGGAACTCCATCACGCCCTTGCGCGCCTTGCGCGCCATCGGCGAGTCGGTGTGGATCACCATGCCGTCGGCGGCCGGCATCGCGCAGGATGCGATCGGCTTCGGCGCCTTCTCCTGCTCGACCAGGCACATCCGGCAGTTGCCGGCGATCGACAGCCGTTCGTGGTAGCAGAAGCGCGGCACCTCGACGCCCGCGGACTCGCAGGCCTGGAGCACCGTGGCGCCGGGCGGGACTTCGACCGCCTGTCCGTTGATCGTCAGCTTCGGCATGGGATGTGCGCCGCTCCTGCCCTATTCCGCCGCCTGGCGGGGACGCGACGCCTTGTACGCCGCGATGCGCTTCTCGAGCTCCGGCCGGAAATGCCGGATCAGGCCCTGGATCGGCCACGCCGCCGCGTCGCCGAGCGCGCAGATCGTGTGGCCCTCGACCTGGCGGGTGACCTCCTCGAGCACGTCGATCTCCTCGAGGTCGGCCTGGCCCTTCACCATGCGCTCCATGACGCGCCACATCCACCCCGTGCCCTCGCGGCACGGCGTGCACTGGCCGCAGCTCTCGTGCATGTAGAACTTCGACAGCCGCGAGATCGCCTTCACGATGTCGGTGGACTTGTCCATCACGATCACCGCGGCGGTGCCGAGGCCCGAGCGCACTTCGCGCAGCGCGTCGAAGTCCATCAGCACGGTGTCGCAGATCGAACGCGGCAGCACCGGCACCGACGAGCCGCCGGGGATGATGCCGAGCAGGTTGTCCCAGCCGCCGCGCACGCCGCCGGCGTGGCGTTCGATGAGCTCCTTGAGCGGGATGCTCATCGACTCCTCGACGTTGCACGGGCGCTCGACGTGGCCGGAGATGCAGAACAGCTTGGTGCCGCTGTTCTTCGGCCGGCCGATGCTGGCGAACCACGGCGCGCCGCGCCGCAGGATCGTCGGCACGACCGCGATCGTCTCGACGTTGTTGACCGTCGTCGGGCAGCCGTAGAGGCCGACCGCCGCCGGGAACGGCGGCTTGAGTCGCGGCTGGCCCTTCTTGCCCTCGAGGCTTTCGAGCAGCGCCGTCTCCTCGCCGCAGATATAGGCGCCGGCGCCACGATGCAGGTAGAGGTCGAAATCCCAGCCCGCGCCGCAGGCGTTCTTGCCGAGCAGGCCGGCCGCGTAGGCTTCGTCGATCGCCTGCTGGATGTGGCTCGCCTCGTTGTAGAACTCGCCGCGGATGTAGATGTAGCCGGCATGGCAGCCCATCCCGACGCCGGCGAGCAGCGCGCCCTCGACGAGCTTGTGCGGGTCCCAGCGCAGGATGTCGCGGTCCTTGCACGTGCCCGGCTCGGATTCGTCGGCGTTGATGACGAGATAGCTCGGCCGGCCGTCGAATGTCTTGGGCATGAAGGACCACTTCATGCCGGTCGGGAAGCCGGCGCCGCCGCGCCCGCGCAGGCCGGAATCCTTGACCTGGGTGACGATCCAGTCGCGGCCCTTGAGGATCAGCTCCTTGGTGCCGTCCCAGTCGCCGCGCTTGCGCGCGCCGGCGAGCTTCCAGTCGTGGATGCCGTAGAGATTGGTGAAGATGCGGTCCTGGTCGCGCAGCATCAGTCGTCGCCTCCGGGCGCGCGGCCGTCGAGCGTCTGCGGGCCGCCGACCGGCGCCGCGTTCTGACGGCCGGTCATCGAGCCCTTCGGCGGCGGCTGGTCGGCGGCGAGCGCATCGATCAGCCGCGCCATCGAGGCCGCGTCGAGGTCCTCGTAGAAGTCGTCGTTCACCTGCACCACCGGCGCGTTGACGCAGGCGCCGAGGCATTCGACTTCCTTGAGCGTGAACTTCCCGTCGGCGGTGGTCTCGCCCATCTTGATGCCGAGCTTGCTCTCGCAGGTGCGGATGACGTCGTCCGAACCGCGCAGCCAGCACGGCGTCGTCCCGCAGATCTGCAGGAACCACTTGCCGACCGGCTGGAGGTTGAACATCGAATAGAAGGTCGCGACCTCGTAGACGCGGATCGGCGCCATGCCGAGGATGCCGGCGACGTAGTCCATCGCCGCGCGCGGCAGCCAGTTGCCGCACTGGCGCTGCGCGAGGTCGAGCAGCGGCAGCACCGCGCTCGCCTGGCGGCCCGGCGGATACTTGGCGATGATCTGCTCGGCGCGGCGCAGGTAGTCCTGCGAGAACGCGAAGGTCGTCGGCTCCTTGGCCGGTGCGGTCGGCGCGGCGCTCATCGGTCGATCTCCCCGAACACGATGTCGAGCGAGCCGATATTCGCGACCACGTCGGCCAGCATGTGCCCGCGGGTGATGAAGTCGAGCGCCTGGAGGAAGGCGAAGCCCGGCGCCCGGATCTTGCAGCGATAGGGTTTGTTGGTTCCGTCGGAGACGAGATACACGCCGAATTCGCCCTTCGGCGCCTCGACCGCGGTGTAGGTCTCGCCGGCCGGCACGTGATAGCCCTCGGTGTAGAGCTTGAAGTGGTGGATCAGCGCTTCCATCGAGCGCTTCATCTCGGCGCGCGGCGGCGGCGCCACCTTGCGGTCGTTGACCTTGACCGGCCCGCCCGGCATCTCGGCGAGGCACTGGCGCATGATGCGCACGGACTGGCGCATCTCCTCCATCCGCACCATGTAGCGGTCGAAGCAGTCGCCGTTCTTGCCGACCGGGATGTCGAAGTCCATGCGGTCGTAGACGTCGTAGGGCTGCGACTTGCGCAGGTCCCACGGCACGCCGGAGCCGCGGATGCACGGGCCCGAGAAGCCCCAGTCCATCGCGTCCGATGCGCTGATCTTGCCGATGTCGACGGTGCGCTGGCGGAAGATGCGGTTGTCGGTGAGCAGCCGGTCGATGTCGGCGAGCACCTTGGGAAAGCTCTCGCAGAACGCCTTGATGTCGTCGGCGAGTCCCGGCGGCAGGTCCTGCGACACGCCGCCCGGGCGGAAATACGCCGCATGGAGGCGCGCGCCGCAGACGCGCTCGTAGAACTCCATCAGCTTCTCGCGCTCCTCGAAGCCCCACAGCAGCGGCGTCACCGCGCCGACGTCGATCGCGAAGGTCGTGATGTTGAGCAGGTGGTTGAGCAGCCGCCCGATCTCGCAATAGAGCACGCGGATGTACTGCGCGCGCAGCGGCACCTCGAGCCCGAGCAGCTTCTCGACCGCGAGCGCGAAGGCGTGCTCCTGGTTCATCGGCGAGACGTAGTCGAGCCGGTCGAAATACGGCACCGCCTGCAGATACGTCTTGTACTCGATCAGCTTCTCGGTGCCGCGGTGAAGCAGCCCGATATGCGGATCGGCGCGCTCGACGACCTCGCCGTCCATCTCGAGCACGAGCCGCAGCACTCCGTGGGCCGCCGGATGCTGCGGCCCGAAATTCATCGTCAGGTTCTTGAGCTGGACGTCGGTCATGCCGCGCCCCCGGCCTTCGGCGCATCGGCCTTCGGGGCCGCCGGCGCCGGTGCGGCGGGCGCCGGTGCCGCAGCGGCCGGCGCGGTCGCCTTCTCGTCGCCCGGCAGGACCGGCGTCATGCCTTCCCAAGGCGACAGGAAGTCGAAGCTGCGGAAGTCCTGCGTCAGCTTGACCGGCTCGTAGACCACGCGCTTCTGCTCGGGGTCGTAGCGGACCTCGACATAGCCGGTGAGCGGGAAATCCTTGCGCATCGGATGGCCCTCGAACCCGTAGTCGGTGAGGATCCGGCGCAGGTCGGGATGGTCGGCGAAGAAGATGCCGTAGAGGTCCCAGGCCTCGCGCTCCCACCAGCCGGCGGCGCTGAACACCGCGGTCGCCGAAGGCACCGGCGTGTTCTCGTCGGTCGCGACCTTGACGCGGATGCGCGCGTTGTGGCGCAGGCTGAGCAGGTTGTAGACGACCTCGAAGCGCTCGGGCCGTTCGGGGTAGTCGACGCCGCAGACGTCGACCAGCACCTTGAAGGCGCAGCGCTCGTCGTCGCGCAGGAAGCGCAGCACGTCCAGCACGCGCTCGCGCTGCGCCCGGATGATGAGTTCGCCGACGATCGTCTCGTGCGCGAGCGCGGCGCCGGGAAGGCTTTCGATGATGGTGCGGCCGAGTTGGTCGAGCGTGTCCATGGACATGTCCGGAGGGGGGCGTATCCGGGCGGGCGGCCTAGCCGCGGATGATGCTGGTGGTGCGGCGGATCTTCTTCTGGAGCTGAAGGATGCCGTAGAGCAGCGCCTCCGCCGTCGGCGGACAGCCGGGCACGTAGACGTCGACCGGCACGACGCGGTCGCAACCGCGCACGACCGCATACGAATAGTGGTAGTAGCCGCCGCCGTTGGCGCACGAGCCCATCGAGATCACCCAGCGCGGCTCGGGCATCTGGTCGTAGACCTTGCGCAGCGCGGGCGCCATCTTGTTGGTGAGCGTGCCGGCGACGATCATCACGTCGGACTGGCGCGGGCTGGCGCGCGGGATGATCCCGAAGCGGTCGAGATCGTAGCGCGCCGCATAGGTATGCATCATCTCGACGGCGCAGCAGGCGAGGCCGAACGTCATCGGCCACAGGCTGCCGGTGCGCGCCCAGGCGACGAGCTTGTCGAGCTGCGCGACGAGGAAGCCCTTGTCGGTCAGCTCGTCGCCGATTGCGCGCACGAACGGATCGTCGGCGCGCAACGCCAAGGCGCCGGGCGCGCCAGCGGCGCCGGGCACCGGGCTGGCCGGGCCGCTCACTCCCATTCCAGCGCTCCCTTCTTCCACTCGTAGATGAATCCGACGGTCAGCACGCCGAGGAAAACCATCATCGACCAGAACCCGAACAGGCCGATGTCGCCGAGCGCGACCGCCCACGGGAACAGGAACGCGACCTCGAGGTCGAAGATGATGAACAGGATTGCGACCAGGTAGAAACGCACGTCGAAGCGGCGGCGCGCATCGTCGAAGGCGTCGAACCCGCATTCATAGGCGGAGAGCTTTTCGGAGTCCGGCTTCTGCTTCGCGGCCACCAGCGAGGCGAGGACCATCACCAGCGAGAGCGCGGCGGCGATGCCGATGAAGACGAGGATCGGGAAGTAATCTTGGAGGATGACGTTCATCGCACGACCCGTTCTTGTCCTTCCCCGCAACCCCCGACTCGGACGCGGGGCAGTCTATGCCCACTCGGTCCCTGCCGCAATGCGGCAAAGCCGCTTGCTGCCGCGGCGGACCCCCGGGCGGACCCTCGTCCTCCGTGCGCAGAACCCCTGCGATGAACCCGACATTGGCCGCCGGAAAACCGCCGCTGATCTGGATCGGAACTCCGCGTTGCGGGACCCGGCTCCGGCGACGTTTCTCCTTCGGTTCGGCCGACCGAACGATCGACCGCAAGGGTGGCGCGAGCGACGGGACTTGAACCCGCGGCCTCCGGCGTGACAGGCCGGCGCTCTAACCAACTGAGCTACGCCCGCTGAACCCTGCGCTGATGCGCGGGCGAGGGTGTAGCAAGGTCAGCCCCGGGGGTCAAGGAAACGCGGCTGCAATAATTTCATCGCAGCGCCGCGCGACTTAGCAGTCGCACCTTCGCAGCGCGCGAGAATGCGCGTGGCGAAGGTCCGCAATCGCACGTGCATCTGCGCGCAACCGTTGGCGCGACGGGACTGCCCGAATGACGACGGGATCGCAGGCCGATTTGGGGCGTGCTTCTTGACTTGACCGACGCGAACAAAACGAGTACATGGATTCCTCGCCCGTATTGCGCCCGACGCCTGGCCAGGGCCACGGGCAGCACGCCAAAGGCGATCCGCGGCCGGAGCGTGAATAAGCCCGGATTTCGCCGTCAACACTCTGATCTGGAATGACAAACCGGCTATTCACGGCCTATGCACGTGAATAACGTGTTCGCATTGCGAACGCCCTACTCCGCCGCCTTCGTGCGCCGCTCCGGGTAGAGCACCAGCAGACCTTCTCGGCTCGCCGGCGCAACGCCGCGCTCGGTGACCAGCGCGGTCACCAGCCGTGCCGGGGTCACGTCGAAGGCCGGGTTGGCGGCCTTGGCGCCCGGGGGCGTGATCTCGACGGTACGCACGCTTCCGTCGTCGTCGCGGCCGGCGATGTGCGTCACCTCGCGCGCGGCGCGCTCCTCGATCGGGATCTCGGCGAGACCGTCGACGACGGTCCAGTCGATCGTCGGCCCGGGCAGCGCGACGTAGAACGGCACGCCGTTGTCCTTGGCCGCGAGCGCCTTGAGATACGTGCCGATCTTGTTGCAGACGTCGCCCTGCGCGGTGACGCGGTCGGTGCCGACGATGCAGAGATCGACCTGGCCGCGCTGCATCAGGTGGCCGCCGGC
>JAEUKZ010000182.1 GCA_016793045.1 Alphaproteobacteria bacterium | reverse complement strand
GCCAGAAATGTCGCGACGCCGAGATAGTCCCAGCCCTGGGCGTAGAGGAAGACCGGCAGGCCGACGACGAACCAGGCGTCGCGCGAGCCGAAGAGGAACACGCGCGCGGCGGCGAGCAGGTTGATCGCGGAGGTCTTGGCGAACAGCTCCTTGAACGTCCTCGACGCTTTGGCCCGCCCGAGCGTCCGCGGCAGCGCGATCAGCACGGCCGCGAGCACGGCGGCAAGCGAAGCGGCCATCGCCCACAGCGCGTTGCGGAAGCCGAGCGTCTGCAGCAGCAGCCCGCCGGCGAAGAAGCCGAAGCCCTTCATCGCGTTCTTCGAGCCGGTGAACCACGCGACCCAGCGGAACAACTGGCCGGCGCCGCCTTCGGACGCCGCCTTGATTGCCGACTTCGCCGCCGTCTTGGTGATGTCCTTGGCGACGCCCGACACCCCCTGCGCGGCGACCACCCAGGCGACCGATGCCGCCGCGCTCCACGACGGATCGAGCGCCGAGAGGAGCAGCAGCCCGGCGATCTGGAGCGCGAGGCCGGCCGCGAGCATGCGCGGGATGCCGAAGCGCGTCGCCAGCCAGCCGCCGCCGAGATTGGCGGCGATCCCCGCGGCCTCGTAGAGCAGGAACAGCGAGGCGAGCATCAGTGGCGTGTAGCCGAGGCGATAGAAATGCAGCAGCACCAGCATGCGCAAGGCGCCGTCGGTCAGCGTGAAGCCCCAGTAGCTCGCGGTGACGACGAGATAGCTGCGTGCGGCGGACATCGTCAGCCGCGGGCGATGACGATGCCGGCGAGATCGACCATGCGGCACGCATAACCGACCTCGTTGTCGTACCAGGCGTAGACCTTGAGCATCGTGCGGTCGGTGACCATCGTGCTCGGTCCGTCGACGATCGCGCTGCGCGGGTCGTTGAGGTAGTCCGCCGATACGAGGGGCCGCGTCTCATAGCCGAGGATTCCCGCGAGCGGCCCGGATGCCGCCGCCTCGAACAGCCCGTTGACCTCGGCCACGGTCGTCGGCGTCTTCAGTTCGAACACCGCGTCGGTCAGCGAGGCGTTGAGCACCGGCGCGCGCACGGCGTGGCCGTCGAGGCGCCCCTTCAGTTCCGGGTAGATCAGCGCGATGGCCGTGGCGCTGCCGGTGGTGGTCGGCTGCAGCGACAGCATCGCCGAACGCGCGCGCCGCAGATCCTTGTGCGGCGCGTCGAGCACGACGTTGGTGTTGGTCGGATCGTGGATCGTGGTGATCTGGCCGTGGCGGATGCCGAGGGTCTCGTGGATGACCTTCACCACGGGTGCGAGGCAGTTGGTCGTGCAGGATGCGGCCGTCAGCAGGCGATGCTTCGCGGGGTCGTAGCGTTCGTCGTTCACGCCGACGACGACGTTGAGCGCGGCCGGATCCTTCACCGGCGCCGCGACGATGACGCGCTTCACGCCCCGGTCGAAATAGCCCTGGAGCTGATCGGGCTTCAGGAACCGCCCGGTGCATTCGAGGACGATATCGCAGCCGAGGTCGCCCCATTCGACGGCCCCGGGCGCGGCGGCACCGCTGAAGCCGATGCGCCGTCCGTCGATCAGCAGCGCCGAATCGCCGTCGGCTCCGATCGCTGCGCGCCAGCGGCCGTGCAGGCTGTCGAATTCGAGCAGATGTGCGGCCGTCGCGACGCCGCCCTTGAGTTCGTTGACATGCACGACATCGAGACGGTTGGTCGCGCGCGGATCGTCCGCCGGCCGCGCGATTGCGCCCAGGGCCGCACGCAGCGCCAGCCGGCCGATACGCCCCATTCCGTTGATGCCGATGCGCACCGCTCAGCGCCCCTGCGCGCGCACGATCGCGCCGACCGGCCCTGCGCCGATTTCGTCGAGCCGGGCGCGCGCGGCCAGCCGGTCGAGCGCCGAGAACGGCAGGCTGGTGAAGATCTCGATGCGCCGGCGCAGGCCCGCGTAAAGCTCGTTGAGCATCGTCGAACGCTCGGCATCGTTGCCGGAGAACTTCGCCGGGTCGGGCATCGGCCAGGCGCCGGTCACGACCTGATCGCCGAAATCCGGGCAGACCTGGTTCTCCAGCGTGTCGCAGAGCGCAATCACGAAGTCCATCTTCGGCGCATCGGGCCGCATGAATTCGTTCCAGGACTTGCTGCGCAGGCGCGACACGTCGTGGCCGAGCGCGCGAAGCTTCCCGAGGACCTCGGGCATCGGCGCGGACGCCGGATCGGAGCCTGCCGAATAGGCGTGAAAGCGCGCGCCGCCGACGCGCGCCAGGATCGCCTCGGCAATGAGCGAACGCGCGGAATTGCGCGTGCACAGGAACAGCACGTTGAACGCTGGCGTCATCGAATCACTCTCCTCAACTGGGCCCGGCAGCAGCCGGGCGATATCGCCGCACAGGTCGGGCCGGCCGGCGCAGCACGCCGCCGTCAGGAACAGGACGAGATCCCGCACCCCGCCGAGATCGGCGGCGTAGAGGATCTGGCGCCCCTGCCGCGCCGCGGTGATCAGGCCGGCACGCTCCAGCGACGTCAGGTGGAACGAGGCGGTGGAGCCCGGCAGCCCGAGACGCTCCGCGAGTTCGCCTGCCGACAGGCCTGCGGGGCCGCGCGCGATCAGCAGACGCATCGCCTCAAGGCGAACCTCCTGGCCCAATGCGGCGAATCCCTGGGTCGCAGCTTTAATTTCCATTCTTCCAGAATAGTCGATGAATTCGCCGACCACACGTGAAGCTTTTGTGTCGGTGGACGGTGTGCCTGCGGATGGGACGGCGCCTATTCGGCGGCGGGTTCGCGGTACGGAACGCTGTGCTGTTCGCGCTGGCGCCAATTGTCGGCATAGGCGCCGGCGAGGGCGGCGTCGCCGCGCACGATCAGCACGTTCTCGGCGTTGCGCGCCTGGGCCGATCGCGTGAAGTTGAAGCTGCCGGTGATCACGGTGTGCGCGTCGATGACGATCACCTTGTTGTGGGCGATCGCCGGCCGCACATCGATGGCCACGGCGATGCCGGCGCGCGCGAGCGCCGCGGCGACGTCACGCCCCGGCCGCGCTTGCGACTTGTCGAGAATGGCGCGGACGTCGACGCCGCGCGCCCGCGCCTCGCGCACCGCACGCAGGATCGGCTCCGAGGTGAAGACATAGGCCTGCAGGCGGATCGTCGATCGCGCATCCGCCACCGCGGCGACGATGACGCGCGTACAGTCCTCGCCCGGGGTGAAGCAGGTCTGCCAGCGCGCGGCGTCCGCAAAGGCGGCGCCGGCCGCGGCGACGGCCGGCGGCGGCTGCGCCGCAGCCGGCATCGCCGCGAGCGCCAAAGCGAGAAGGACCAGGATCCGTCGCATGCCAGCGGATACACGGCCCGCCCCGGCCTTTCCTGCGGCCGGCCGGTGCAGGCTTTCCTTTGCCGCGCCGCCATGTCACGCTGGTCCGACTCGTCCTGCGCGGGAGGGGGTCGTGCCGCATCGTCTGTCGTCGCGACGATCTGTGCTGGGGTTGCTCGCGGCCTCGATGGCCGCGGGATCGCGACATGCCGCGGCGGCCGACCCGGTCGACCTCCAGCTCGTCCTCGCCGCCGACGTCTCGCGCTCGATCAACGAAGAGCGCTTCCAGATGCAGCGCCAGGGCTACGCGAGCGCGATCGCCGATCCGCGTGTCGTGCGCGCGATGACCGGCGGGCGGCTCGGCCGCATCGCCCTTACCTATTGCGAATGGTCGGGCGCCTACGCGCAGCGCACGATCGTCGACTGGTCGCTGATCGACGGCGAGGAGAGCGCCGCCGACTTCGCGACCCGGCTGCTCAGCGTGCCGCGCCCCTTCGCCGGGCCGACTGCGATCGGCGAAGCCATCCGCTTCGCGATGGCCGAGCTGGCGCGCTGTCCGTTTCCGTGCGACCGCCGCGTGATCGACGTGTCGGGCGACGGCACCAACAACAACGGCCCGCCGGTCGACCTGCAGCGCGACGCCGCGGTCGAGGCCGGCATCACCGTGAACGGGCTCGCGATCCTCACCGCCGAGCCGAGCCCCTTCAACCCCTATCACACCCATCCGCCCGGCGGGCTCGACGAGTATTTCCGCCAGCACGTGATCGGCGGGCCGGGCGCGTTCCTGATCTCGGTGCTCGGGTTCGAGTCGTTCGGCTTCGCGATGGTCAACAAGCTGCTGCGCGAAACCGTTTGACCGCCCGCCGCAGCGTCGAGGCGCCGCGGCGGGAATGATGCTGGTCGGACGGGCCCGCTCAGGCCGGCATCGCGCCGATGAAGTCGCGCTTGCCGATCTCGACCCCGCAGCTGCGGAGGATCGCGTAGGCCGTCGTCATGTGGAAATAGAGGTTGGGGATCGCGAAGTCGACCAGGTAGGGCTGGCCCTTGAACGTGCGCGGCTGGCCCCCGATCGGAATCGTGATGTCGCGCGTTTCCGAGCCGTCGATCTGCTCGGGCTTCAGGCCCTTGAGATAGGCGACCGTCTTGGCGACGCGGGCCTTGAGGTCGGCGAAGCTCGCCTCGGTGTCTTCGAACTTCGGCGGCTCGAGGCCGGCTAGACGCGCCGCCGGGCCCTTGGCGAAATCGGTGGTGAGCTGCACCTGGCGCACGAACGGAAACATGTCGGGGAACAGGCGCGTATTGAGCAGCACCGCCGGGTCGATCTTGCGCGCCGCCGCATGCGCGGCCGCCTTGTCGAGAATCGCATCGAGCGCCGCGAGCTGGCGCAGCGTCGGTGGAATGAATGCCTGATACATCGAAAGCGACATGGCGTTTCTACCTGTGGGTTGATGCGAAGGAGTTCGGCCGGACGGCCGCGACGGGCCGCAAGCTAGCGCATCCGCCGCCGCTCCACGAATGACGAATTTGCGAGGTTGCCGGGCGCATCCTTCATGCCGTCGGTTAGGCGGCGCCGGTGCCGCCCCAGACCTGGCGCGCGGTCTCCAGCATCACGTCGAGCTTGCGCCACTGCTCGTCCTCGCTCAACAGATTGCCGCCGATGCCCGAGGCGAAGCCGCATTGCGGGCTCAAGGCGAGCTGATCGAGCGGCAGATGGCGGCTTGCGTCGTCGATGCGGCGCTTGAGCTCATCGACCGTCTCGACGCGCCCGTGCTTGGTGGTGATGAGGCCGAGCACCGCGATCTTTCCCTTGGGCACGAAGCGCAGCGGCGCGAAGCTGCCCGCGCGTTCGCTGTCGTATTCGAGCAGCAGCCTGTCGCAGGCGAGGCCCGTGAACAGCTTCTCGGCGATCGCGTCGTACGTGCCCTCGCGATGCCACATGCTCGCCCGGTTGCCGCGGCAGATATGGACGCCGACGGTCAGGTCGAGCCCGGCCGTCACCGCGTTCGTGGCCGCGATGGCGCGGTCGAGCAGCTTGATCGGATCGTCGCCGCCCGCGCGCATGCGCTCGACCGTCGGCGGATCGACGTAGCCGGTGTAGCTCGGCTCATCGAGCTGGAGGTAGCGGCAGCCCGCCGCCGCGAGGCCTTTCGCCATCTCGTGCTGCACGCGTACGACGTCGGCCATGAAGCGGCCGGTGTCGGGATAGATCGCGCGCGAGCCCGGTGCATCGAACATCTGCACGACGCGGTCCGGCCCCATGATCATCGCCTTGGCGGGGCGCGTGGTGAGGGCTTGCGCGAATTGATACTCGAACAGCGGGAAGTTGCGCGCGAGGCGCAGCGTCGCGGTGGCCGGCGTACGATACGTGAGCACTGCATCCTCGCCGCGCGTCAGCGCCTGTTCCCCCGGCATCCGATTGTCGGGGCTGCCCAGGAAGGCGCGGCGCGACACCGCCGACAGGTCCCAGCCCTCGACCTCCGAGAAGCTGACCTGCCAGTTGAGACGGCGATACTCGCCATCGGTGATGACGGGCAGGCCGTGCGCCTCCTGGCTCGCGACGACGGCGCGGATCGCATCATCCTGGGCGCGGACGAGATCGGCATCGGACAGCTTGCCGACCGCGTTGTCGCGGAAGGCGGCCTTCAGCGCCTCGGGACGCAGCAGGCTGCCAATGTGGTCGACGCGAAGGCGGGCAAGCGCAGCAGGCATGACGACGTTCCTTGTTGAGCGCGGGGCGAAAGGTCAGCGGAACAGCGCGCGCGGGACCCAGGTGGCGAGCCCCGGCACAAGCAGGACGAGTGCCAGCACGATCAGGCCGATGGCGACGTAGGGCAGCGCGGCGCGATAGACCTGACCGATCGTGATCCCCGGCGGCGCGACGCCCTTCATCGTGAACAGCAGCAGGCCGAATGGCGGCGTCAGCAGCCCCATCTGCATGCAGATCAAGAAGATCACGCCGAACCAGATCTTGTCGATGCGATAGCTTTCCACCAGCGGCATGAAGAATGGCAGCGTGATCAGCATCATGCTGACCTGATCGACGAAGCATCCCAGGACCAGGAGGATCGCCACCATGCCGACCAGCACCGCCGCCATCGACAGACGCTGGTCGGCGACCAGCGAGACGATGCCGTTGGTGACGCCGGAGAACGACAGGATCTGCGCGAAGGCGGTGGCGCCGAGGATGATGAACAGGATGATCCCCGAGATGCCCGCTGTGCCCATCAGCGCCTTGCGCAGCGCCGCGACGGTGAGGCTGCGCTGGATCGCCGCGACGGCGATCGTCGCGGCGGCGCCGACCGCGGCCGATTCGGTCGGCGTCGCCCAGCCGCGGGTCATCGACGCGACGACCGCGCCG
>JAEUKZ010000445.1 GCA_016793045.1 Alphaproteobacteria bacterium | reverse complement strand
CTGGCGGTTCGACGTGCCGACGCAGTCCGATCCGGTGTCGCCGCCGCCGATAACGACGACGTGCTTGCCCTTGGCGGTGAGCGTGCCCTTCGGGGCCGCGCGCGCTTCGTCGTCGCCGGCGACGCGCTTGTTCTGCTGGGTAAGGAAATCCATCGCGAAGTGGATGCCCGCAAGCTCGCGTCCCGGCACTTCGAGATCGCGCGGCCACTCGGCCCCGCCGGTGAGCGCGACCGCATCGTAGCCTTCGAGCAGCGACTTGACCGAGATGGTGATGCCGACCTCGACGCCGGTGCGGAACTCGACGCCTTCGGCTTCCATCTGGCGCATGCGCCGGTCGATCAGGCGCTTCTCCAGCTTGAAGTCGGGAATCCCGTAGCGCAACAGGCCGCCGACGCGGTCGGACTTCTCGAACAGCGTCACCGCGTGGCCGGCGCGCGCGAGCTGCTGCGCGCAGGCGAGGCCCGCGGGGCCCGAGCCGACCACGGCGACGCGCTTGCCGCTCTTCGCCGCGGACGGCTGCGGGGCGATCCAGCCTTCCTCCCAGCCGCGATCGACGATCGCGCACTCGATCGACTTGATCGTGACGGGGTTGTCGTCGATGTTGAGCGTGCACGAGGCTTCGCACGGCGCCGGACAGATGCGCCCGGTGAACTCGGGGAAATTGTTGGTCGAGTGGAGCGCCTCGAGCGCCGCCTGCCAGCGGTCGCGGCGCACGAGGTCGTTCCAATCGGGGATGAGATTGTTGACCGGACAGCCGTTGTGACAGAACGGAATTCCGCAATCCATGCAGCGCGCGCCCTGGCGGCCGACCTCCTCGGCCGGCAGCGGCTTGACGAACTCGCTCCACGTCTTGAGCCGCGCCTCGACCTTTTCATAAGGCCGATCCTGGCGCGCAATTTCGAGAAAACCGGTGGGAAGGCCCATCGACGTGCCCTTGCAATGAGGTCTGTGTCGGAACGCTATTCGGCGGCAGCGGCCTTGGCCGAAGCGGCCTCGGCGCGCAGCTCGGTGAGCGCGCGGCGATAGTCCTTGGGCATGACCTTGACGAAATGCCGGCGCGCCGCGTCCCAGTCCGCCAGAATGGCGCGGGCGCGCGCGCTGCCGGTGCGCTGCTCGTGCCGCTCGACCAGCATGCGCAGACGCTCGGCATCGAAGCGCAGCATGTCGCCCATGCCGGAATCGTCGACGCCGGGCGCACGCTGGCGCGGACGGGCCGTATCGTCGGCTGGCAATTCGGCGTCCGCCGGCATCACCGGCTCGAGTTCGACCATCGCCATGTTGCACAGCGAGCGGAAACGCGCCTTCGGATCGTAGACATAGGCGATGCCGCCCGACATGCCGGCGGCGAAGTTGCGGCCGGTGTCGCCGAGCACGACCACGACGCCGCCGGTCATGTACTCGCAGCCGTGGTCGCCGACGCCTTCGACGACGCAGACCGCGCCCGAGTTGCGCACCGCGAAGCGTTCGCCCGCGACGCCCTCGAAATAGGCCTCGCCCGCGATCGCGCCGTAGAGCGCGGTGTTGCCGATGATGATGTTGGCGGCGGGGTCGCGCGCGGTACCCGCGGGCTGGCGCACGACGACGCGGCCGCCCGAGAGGCCCTTGCCGACATAGTCGTTGGCATCCCCCGTCAGCTCGATCGAAACGCCGCGCGCGAGGAAGGCGCCGAAGCTCTGCCCTGCATTGCCGGCGAGGCGGATCGCGATCGTGTCCTCCGGCAGGCCGGCATGGCCGGCGCGCCGCGCGACCTCGCCCGACAGCATCGCGCCGACGGTGCGGTTGACGTTGCGGATCGGCCGCTCGATCGCGACCTTCTGCTGGCGCTCCAGCGCCGGCGCGGCGGCGGCGATCAGCTCCTGGTCGAGCGCCTTTTCGAGGCCGTGGACCTGGTGCTCGCTGTTCCAGATGGCGATGCCGGGCTTGGCTGGCGCCTGGTGGAGCAGCTTCGAGAGGTCGACCCCCTTGGCCTTCCAGTGGTCGACGGCGCGGCGCATGTCGAGCCGGTCGACGCGCCCGATCATCTCGTTGAGCGTGCGGAAGCCGAGCCGCGCCATGATCTCGCGCAGCTCCTCGGCGACGAAGAAGAAGTAGTTGATGACGTGCTCAGGCTGGCCGGTGAAGCGCTTGCGCAGTACCGGGTCCTGCGTCGCGACGCCGACCGGGCAGGTGTTGAGGTGGCACTTGCGCATCATCACGCAGCCGGCGGCGATGAGCGGTGCGGTGGCGAAGCCGAATTCGTCGGCGCCGAGCAGCGCGCCGATCGCGACGTCGCGGCCGGTGCGCAAGCCGCCG
>JAEUKZ010000397.1 GCA_016793045.1 Alphaproteobacteria bacterium | reverse complement strand
CCGCCAGCCCCGCAAATGCCTATCGCCGCGGCTTGGCGGCTTTGCTAGAACAGCCGCCCATGCCCAAAGCCAATACAGCCAGAGCCAATACCCTGCGCGCCGGCCCGGACGCGCGCGGCCATTTCGGCATCTATGGCGGGCGTTTCGTCGCCGAAACGCTGATGCCGCTGGTGCTCGAGGTCGAGCGCGCCTACGAGGCGGCGAAGGCCGATCCGGCCTTCGCGGCCGAGCTCGCGCAGCTCAACAAGCACTATGTCGGCCGGCCGAGCCCGCTCTATTTCGCCAAGCGGATGACCGAGCATCTCGGCGGCGCCAAGATCTATTTCAAGCGCGAGGAGCTCAACCACACCGGCGCGCACAAGATCAACAACTGCATGGGCCAGATCCTGCTCGCGCGCCGCATGGGCAAGACGCGGATCATCGCGGAGACGGGTGCGGGCCAGCACGGCGTGGCGACCGCGACCGTCGCGGCGCTGTTCAACCTGCCCTGCGTCGTGTTCATGGGGGCGACCGACATCGAGCGCCAGAAGCCCAACGTCTTCCGCATGAAGCTGCTCGGCGCCGAGGTGCGGCCGGTGACCTCGGGCGCGGGCACGCTCAAGGACGCGATGAACGAGGCGCTGCGCGACTGGGTCGCCAATGTCGACACGACCTACTACCTGATCGGCACCGCCGCCGGCCCGCACCCCTATCCGGAGATGGTGCGCGACTTCCAGTGCGTCATCGGCGACGAGACGCGCCTGCAGATGGAGGAGGCCGAAGGCCGCCTGCCCGACACGCTGGTCGCCGCGGTCGGCGGCGGGTCGAACGCGATCGGCCTGTTCCATCCCTTCCTCGACGATCCGGTCGCGATGGTCGGCGTCGAGGCGGCGGGCCACGGCATCGAGACCGGCAAGCACGCCGCGTCGATGACCGGCGGACGGCCGGGCGTGCTGCACGGCAACCGCACCTATCTGCTGCAGGACGCCGACGGCCAGATCACCGAGGCGCATTCGATCTCCGCCGGGCTCGACTATCCCGGCGTCGGCCCCGAGCACGCCTGGCTCAAGGATTCGGGCCGCGTGCGCTACGTGCCGATCACCGACCAGGAGGCGCTCGACGCCTTCCAGCTCACCGCCAAGCTCGAAGGCATCCTGCCGGCGCTCGAATCCGCGCACGCGATCGCCGAGGTGCTGAAGCTGGCGCCGACGCTGCCCAAGGACCACCTGATCGTCATCAACGTCTCGGGCCGCGGCGACAAGGACATCTTCACCATCGCCGAAGCCCTGGGGTCGAAGCTGTGAGCCGCATCGAACGCCGCTTCGCAGCACTGAAGCGCGAGGGCCGCGCCGGCCTCGTCGTCTTCGTGATGGGCGGCGATCCCGACGCCGCCGCCTCGCGCGCGATCGTCGAGGGCCTGCCCGGCGCCGGCGCCGACCTGATCGAGATCGGCATGCCGTTCTCCGACCCGATGGCCGACGGCCCGGCAATCCAGCAGGCCGGGCTGCGGGCACTCGCATCGGGCGCCGACATGAAGGCGACCCTGGCCCTCGCGCGCAGCCTGCGCGCCAAGGATGCCGACGTGCCCATCGTGCTGATGGGCTACTACAACCCGATCTACGCCTATGGCACCGACCGCTTCGCCGCCGACGCGGCGGCGGCGGGCGTCGACGGGCTGATCATCGTCGACCTGCCGCCCGAGGAGGCCGGCGAGTTCACGCCATCAGCCACGGCGAACGGGCTGTCGATCATCCGGCTGGCGACGCCCACCACCGACGAGGCGCGGCTGCCCGCGGTCGTCGACGGCGCGTCGGGCTTCCTCTACTACGTCGCGGTGCAGGGCGTCACCGGCACCAAGGCGGCCGCGGTCGACCATGTGCGCGAGGCGCTGGCGCGCATCCGCCGCAAGACCGGGCTGCCGGTCGCGGTCGGCTTCGGCATCCGCACGCCCGCACAGGCCGCGGCGATGGCGGAGGTCGCCGACGCGGTCGTCGTCGGCACCGCGGTGGTCGATGCGATCGCCGCGGCGCTGGGCAGGGACGGCAGGCCCGATCCCGCCAAGGCCAGCCCCGCCGCCGCCGCGCATGACCTCGTCAAGGCGCTCGCCGCCGCCGTGCGCGCCGCGCGCAAGGCCGGCGCGGCGCAGTGAGAATCTCCCGATGAACTGGCTCACCAATTTCGTCCGCCCGAAGATCCGGGCCCTCGTGCGCAAGCCGGAGGTGCCGGACAACCTCTGGGACAAGTGCACGAATTGCGGGAAGATGATCTTCCATCGCGATCTCGAGGCAAACCAGCGCGTCTGCCCGCATTGCGGCCACCACATGCGGCTGACCTCGAAGCGCCGGCTCGAGCTGCTGTTCGACGAGAACACGCTGACGCGCATCGAGCTGCCGCGCACGCCGGTCGACCCGCTGCGCTTCCGCGACAGCAAGCGCTACATCGACCGCCTCAAGGACGCGCGCGAGAAGACCAGCGAGAACGACGCCTGCGCGGTCGCGCACGGCAAGCTCGGCGGCATGCCGGTCGTCATCGCCGCCTTCGACTTCCACTTCATGGGCGGCTCGATGGGCATCGCGGTGGGCGAGGCGCTGATCGCCGCCGCCAAGCTCGCGGTGCTGCAGCAGGCGCCGCTGATCGTCGTGCCGTCCTCGGGCGGCGCGCGCATGCAGGAAGGCATCCTCTCGCTGATGCAGCTGCCGCGCACCGTGATCGCGGCGGAGGACGTGAAGGAAGCGGGCCTGCCCTTCATCGTCGTGCTGTCGGACCCGACCACCGGCGGCGTCTCGGCGTCGTTCGCCATGCTGGGCGACATCGCGATCGCGGAACCCGGCGCGGTGATCGGCTTCGCCGGCGCGCGCGTGATCGAGGAGACGATCCGCGAGAAGCTGCCGCCCGGCTTCCAGCGCGCCGAATACCTGGTCGAGCACGGCATGGTCGACATGGTCGTGCACCGCCACGACCTGCGCGAGACGCTGGCGCGCATCATCAGCCTGCTCACCCAGCCGCGCGCGCCGGCCGAGGTCATCGTGCTGCCGACCCAGCCGGAGGCCGAGATCATCGAGCCCGGCCGCGCGCCGGAGCTGCCCGCCGTCCCCGCGCCGCCCGAGGCGAAGGCGTAGCGCCGATCTGATTTTGCGCCAGCGGAGAGGCCCTCACCCGCATCGGCCCTTCGGAAGGGCCGCACCGGCCGCCCTCTCCCGCCTCGGCGGGAGAGGGGAATTCGTGCGGTCCCCGCGAAGGGCCGGTGCGGGTGAGGGTGTCGACGTGAGAACGGAACCATGACCGCCGACGCGATCCTCACGCGGCTGACCACGCTCTACCCGATGGCGATCGACCTGTCGCTCGATCGCATGCGCCGGCTGATGGACGATCTCGGCCGGCCGCAGGACCGGCTGGCGCCGGTCGTCCACGTCGCGGGCACCAACGGCAAGGGCTCGACCATCGCCTATCTGCGCGCGATGCTCGAGGCCGCGGGCCGCCGCGTCCACGTCTACACCTCGCCGCATCTCGTGCGCTTCCACGAGCGCATCCGCATCGCCGGCACGCTGATCGAGGAGGATGCGCTGGTCGCGATCCTCGAGGAGGTCGAGCGCATCAATGCCGGGCGGCCGGTGACGTTCTTCGAGGTGACGACCGCCGCCGCCTTCCTCGCCTTCGCGCGCGCGCCCGCCGACGCCGTGCTGCTCGAGGTCGGCATGGGCGGCACGCTCGACGCGACCAACCTGGTCGAGCGCCCCGCGGCGGTGGCGCTGACGCCGATCTCCTTCGACCACATGCAGCATCTCGGCAACACGCTCGCGCTGATCGCGGGCGAGAAGGCCGGCATCATCAAGCCGGGCGTGCCGGCCGCGGTCGCGCCGCAGCCGGCCGAAGCGGCGGCCGTGTTCGATGCGCGCGCTGCCGCGCTCGCAGCACCGCTGTTCCGCGCCGGCCGTGAATGGCGGGTCGAGGAGACCGCTTCGGGCTTCCGCTACCGCGGCCGCGCGACCATCGATCTGCCGCGTCCCGTGCTCGCCGGCCGCCACCAGATCGACAATGCCGGGCTCGCGGTGGCGGTGAGCGAACTGGTGCCCGGCTTCGGCCTGACGCC
>JAEUKZ010000164.1 GCA_016793045.1 Alphaproteobacteria bacterium | reverse complement strand
GCGCACGCGCTGCACGAGGTCGGTCTCGCACGACTCGGTGCTCTGCGCGACCATCGCGCCGTGCAGGCTGAGCAGCACCGCATCGACCGGCATCGCGCGGCGCAGGTCGTCGAGGATCTCGTCGCGGAAAGCGGCGTAGACGCGGTCGACCACCGGCCCGCCGGGCACCGCGAAGGCGCACAGGCTTTCGCTGACGCGCCAGCCGCGCGCGCGGCCGCGGTCGCGGAACTCCATCAGCGGCAGCGCGAACAGGTCCGGGTTGTCGCCGTAGTCGCCGCCGCGCGCGACATAGGTGTCGGCGAAGGTCGCCGCGCCCGTGGGAATCGGCGAGAAGGTGTTGGTTTCGCTTCCGAGCGAGGCGATGAAGAGATGCATGGATGCCCCCAGGACGTTGCTCGCCCCGATCGTAGCGTCAAGCGCGCGCGAGCGCGAACAGCGCGACCGGCTCCGCCTTGCCGCGCAGGGCGGTCGGCCCCAGCGCGGTCACCCGCACGCCGGGCGGCGGCTGATCGAGCGCCGGCGCCAGCGCCGCGGAGGCGAGGAAGTCGTGGCCGGTGGCCCGGCAGGCTTCCTCGATCCGCGCCGCCGTGTTCATCGTGTCGCCGATCAGCACGATCTCGCGCTTGGCATCGCCCATTTCGCCGACGATGACCGGCCCGGCGTGGAGCGCCCCGCGCAGCCGCGGCGCCGCGCCGTAGTCCCGCTCGTAGCCGGCCGCCCGCGCGGCCAGCACGGCGTCGATCGCGACGACGCAGGCGATGCACGCGCCGTCGCGCACGCCGTGCGCGAAGGGCCAGGTGACGATCACCTCGTCGCCGACGTACCGGTAGATTTCGCCGCCGGCCTCGAGGATCGGATCGGTGATGTCGGTGACGACGCGGCTGAGAAAACCGTGGAAGGCGACGTTGCCGAGCCGCTCCGCGAGGCGCGTCGAGCCGACCAGATCGAGGAACAGGACGATGCGCAGTTCCTCGCGCGGCCGCCGATAGCGGCCGAGCATCAGGGCGCGCATCGTGCGCGCGCCGAGCAGCCCGCGCAGGGTGAAGTAGAAGTTGATGACGAGCGCGGCGGCGAAGGAGAGCAGCAGCGAAGCGCCGCTCAGCGTCGTCGCGTTCGGCGAAAGGTCCAGCCCCGCCATCCGCAGCAGCACCGGGCCGAGCGCGCCCGCGAGCAGGAAGGCGGCGCCATAGACGGCGGTGCGCAGCACGAGCGCGGCCAGCAGCGGCAGATGGCGCAGCCGCACGCCCGCGGGGCCCTGCGCGAAGACCTCGAACGACGCCAGCGCGAGGCCCGACAATCCGCCGATCGTCGCGCCGAGCGCCAGCGATGCGGCGGTGCGGTCCATCCGCGCGGCGAACGCGATGCCGGCGATCGCGGAGATCACGGCCGCAAGGGCGATCAGGCGCAGGCGCTCGGCGGTGCGGGCCCTGATGCGCACGACGTCAGATCACCGCCTCGATCAGGAACGGGCCCTTGCCGCGCAGCGCGCCGGCGAAGACCTTCGCCAGCTCCTCGCAGGTCGTCGCGCGGGCGGCCTCGACGCCCTGGCCGCGCGCCATCTGCACCCAGTCGAGCGCCGGCCGGTCGAGGTCGAGCATCGCGCGCGCCCGCTCGCCCGGCGCGCCGGCCAGCACGTTGCGGAATTCGCCGTGCAGGATCGCGTAGCTGCGGTTGGCCATGACGACCGTCACCACGTCGAGCTTCTCGCGCGCCATCGTCCACAGCGCCTGGAGCGTGTACATGCCGCTGCCGTCGGCCTGCAGGCAGACGACCTTGCGGTCGGGGCACGCGATGGCGGCGCCGGTGGCGAGCGGCAGGCCCTCGCCGATCGACCCGCCGGTGAGCTGGATGTAGTCGTGCGGCGGCGCGCCGTCGGTGAACGAGAACAGCCGGCGGCCCGACGTCACCGATTCGTCGGCGATGATCGCGTTCTCCGGCAGCAGCGCGCCGACGGTCTGCATGATCGTGTCGCCGGTGAGCGCGCCCGCGGGCAGCGGCGGGCGCTGCGGCTTCGCCAGCGCCGGCACAGCCCTGCCCGCGTCGAGCGCATCGACCAGGAATTCGAGTGCGTGGACGATGTCGTCGCCGGGGCCGCCGAGCGTTTCGATCGCGCAGTCCGGCGGCGTGTTGCGGCCCGGCTTTCCGGGATAGGCGAAGAACGCCACGGGCGCCTTGGCGCCGAGCAGCAGCAGGGTGCGCGTGTCCCTGAAGTAGTCGAGCGCGGGTTCGACCGCATAGGGCACGCGCGCGATCGGCAGCCGGCCGGCGCCGCGCTCGATGCGCGCATTCGACATCTGGGCGGTGAGCCGGCAGCCGGTCTTCGCCGCGATCCTGCCGGCGAGCTCGAGCGCGCGCGCGCGCAGGCCGACATTGGTGAGCATCAGCACCGTCGACGGCCCCTTGCGCAGTTCGTCCGCCGCCGCGCGCAGCTTCGCCTCGTCGATGCGCGGGCGCGGCGGCGGCGGCGCGACGTTGGGCAGCGCCGCGCGCGTCTCGTTCCATGCCGCGTCGCCGGGCAGGATCAGCGTCGCGATGCGGCCCGGCGGCGTGCGCGCCGCGCGGATCGCGTCCGCGGCATCGGCTGCGACGCTGTCCGGCGAGGCCGTCGTGCGCACCCAATGCGACATCGGCTTCGCCAGCGCTTCGATGTCGCTGGTGAGCGGCGCGTCGAGTTCGCGGTGATAGGTCGCGTGCTCGCCGACGACGTTGACCACCGGCGACCACGCGCGGCGCGCGTTGTGCAGGTTGGCGAGACCGTTGGCGAGGCCCGGCCCGAGATGGAGCAGCGTCGCCGCCGGCTTTTCCGCCATGCGCGCGTAGCCGTCGGCGGCACCCGTCGCCACCCCTTCGAACAGCGCCAGCACGCACCGGATGCCGGGGATGCGGTCGAGTGCCGCGACGAAGTGCATTTCCGAGGTGCCGGGATTGGCGAAGCAGACGTCGATTCCGCCCGCGATCAGCGTCCGCACCAAAGCCTCGGCCCCGTTCATTCACCGCTCCCGATCGATTGCGTTTCGGCGCGCGAGTGTGCGGATTCGGTCGCGGCCGCGCCAGCGCATTCTGGCGGGCCGCGGCGGCCGGCCTTCGCGGTTCAGATCGACTTGCCCTTCCGGTACTTGGGATCGCGCCAGCGCCCGCTCGCCACGATCTCGCCGAGCCGCGTCGCGGCGTCGAAGATCTCGACGTAGCGATGGGTGAGCGCCGAAAGGCCGAAGCGGATCGAATCGGGCGGCCGGAAGGACGAGACGATGCCGGCCTCGCCGAGCGCGGCGACCAGGGCGGCCCCGCCTTCATGGCGCAGCGCGACGAAGCCGCCGCGCTGGGCCGCATCGCGCGGGCTGGCGACGCCGACGCCGGGACCGGCGGCGCCCTCATCGACCAGCGCGATCAGCAGATCGCCGAGCGCCGCGTGCTTGGCGAAGACGGCGTGCGGATCGACCGACGCCCAGATGTCGCAGGCGGCTTCCATCGCCGCGTTGGCGATCACCGCCGGCGTGCCGACGAGGAAGCGCGCCATGCCCGGGGCCGGCGCGTAGTCGAGCGGGAAGGCGAAGGTGTCGGCGTGGCCCATCCAGCCGGCAAGCGCGGGCACGATCGCGTCGTGGAGCCGGCGCGCGGCGAAGATCCAGGCCGGCGCGCCGGGCCCGCCGCACAGATACTTGTAGCCGCAGCCGACCGCGAGATCGACGCCGGCCGCGTCGAGATCGCCCGGCACCGCGCCGGCGCCGTGCGACAGGTCCCAGATCGCCAGCGCGCCCTTGTCGTGCGCGGCGCGCGTCAGCGCATGGATGTCGAGCCTTCGCGCGCTGCGGTAGTCGACCTGGCTGAGATAGAGCGCGATCGTGTCGCCGTCGATCGCGGCTTCGATCGGCTCGCCCTCCTGCAGCAGCCGGAGCGTGACGCCGCCGCGAAAGCGCGCGAGGCCCTGCGCGACATAGAGGTCGGTCGGAAACGTCGCCGCCTCCGAGACGATGGTGTGCCGGCCCGGGCGCAGCGCCACCGCGGCGGCGAGCGTCTTGAACAGGTTGAGCGATGTGGTGTCGCAGACGATCACCTCGTCGGCGCCGGCGCCGAGGATCGGTGCCAGCTTGGCGCCGAGCCGCGCCGGGGCGGCGAGCCAGTCGGACTCGCTCCAGCCGCGCCGCCGCAGGCGCTGCCATTCGCCCTCGATGCGCGCGAGGTTGGCCCGGGCCGCGAGCGGCATCGCGCCGACCGAGTTGGCATCGAAGTAGAGCGTGCCGGCTTCGCCGGGCACGAAGCGCGCCGGCAGATCGCGCAGCGGATCGGCGGCGTCGCGGGCGGAGCAGTCGGCGCGGGTGGGGCTAGCGGGCATCGGGATTGGCCTTGCGGTCACCCTCACCCCGCTCGATCAGCGCCTTCACCAGGAACACCTCGAACTCGTGCGACGCGGTCAACCGGCGCCAGCGCTGGTCAGGCATCGCGCGCGGGCGCCAGGCGACGAAGGTGACGACGCACGAGCCGGCATCGAGGCCGAGCCGTCCGCCCGGGACGATGCGCGCCGAAATGCGCGGCGTGAGCGCGTTCCGGTCGGCGCCGAGGTGATAGTCGATCGACAGGCGCTGCGCGTCGGCATCGATGCGCACCCAGGTGACGGCGCCGTCGAAGATCGCGCGGCCTTCGACCAGGCCGCCCTCGTGCAGCTCGGTCTTCCAGGTGCCGAAGGACCAGGTGTCGAGCTTGGCCGGATCGGCGAGATAGGCGAAGGCCGCCTCGGCCGGCGCGGCGACGTCGATCGACGCCGTGTGGGCGAAGGGGTCGCTCATGCCCGGCCGTAGTCCCGCTTCGCGCCGTCCGCGCTGACGAGACCGGCTTCGAGATCGGCGCGCAGCGCGTCGGGCGCGCGCTTCGCGGGATGGCCGAGGCCGCCGCCGCCGGGCAGCTCGACGATCAGCCGCTCGCCCGCCGGCACGGTGTGCGTCGCCTTGGTCTCGAGCTTGAGGCCGGAGGAAAGCTGCGCCGTGCCGGGCCGGCCGTCGCTGCCGCCGTCGCGCCCGCGCGCGGGGAAGCGGATGCGGTCGAAGGTGGCGGCAGAGACGGTGAACGGCGCCTCCTCGACGTTGCCGATCTCGATCACCTGGCCGAGGCCGCCGCGGAATTCGCCCGCGCCGCCCGAATCCGGCAGATACTCCTTGCGCCAGAACACCAGCGGCGAGATCGCCTCGGTGATCTCGACCGGGATCGAGCCGATGCCGCTGGGGAACGCCGTCGTCGACAGCCCGTCCTTGCCGGGCCGCGCGCCGATGCCGCCGAGGCCCACGTTCATCACC
>JAEUKZ010000371.1 GCA_016793045.1 Alphaproteobacteria bacterium | reverse complement strand
ATAGAGGATCGGCAGCGCCGCCGCCGTGTTGAAGATGCCGAACTCGACGAACAGGATCTGGGTCGGCAGCAGCAGCGCATAGCTCGGCACCGCCATCGCGCCCATGAACAGCACCAGCACCGCGTCGCGGCCGCGGAAGCGATAGCGCGCAAGCGCGTAGCCCGCGATCGCCCCGATCGAGACCGCGGCGGTGACGGCGACGACCGCGTAGGCGAGGCTGTTGAGGAATGTCCAGTGCACGCCCTCGGCGAACAGGCGGAGATAATGCTCCGCCGTCGCCACCGTCGGGACGAGCCGCGGCGGCACCGCGAAGATGTCGGCGTTGCGCTTGAGCGACGTCGAGAGCGCCCACACGATCGGGCCGAGCGCGATGAACGATGCGGCGAGCGCGAACAGCGCCAGCAGGATGCGTCCGAGCAGCCGCGTCATCGCCCGCCCTGCCCGCCGAGCAGCCGGACATAGCCGGCGATCAGCAACAGGTTGATGAGGAACATCACCACCGCGATCGCGTTGCCGCGCCCCTGGTTGAGCTCGACGAAGCCGGTCTCGAACAGAAGGTAGCCGAGCGTCGTCGTGCTCTGGATCGGCCCGCCCGAGGTCAGGCCGATGATGATCTGCACCTCGTTGAAGTAGCTGATCGTCAGCACCGACAGAACGATGAGCAGCGACGGCGTCAGCAGCGGAAAGGTGATGCGCGCAAAGCGCTCGGCCGCGGTGAGTCCGTCGACCGCGGCGGCGCGGTAGAGATCGGCCGGGATCTGGCCGAGCCCGGCGGTGAGGATGATCGCGGCGAATGCGAAGGTGCGCCAGACCCCGACCGCGATCACGGTCGGCATCGCAAGCTGCGGGTTCGACAGCAGGTTGATCGGATCGGTGCCGAACAGCGACAGCACCGCCGCAAGCAGCCCGCCCGGCGACGGCAGCAGAATCCACTTCCACAGCAGCGCCACGACGATCGGGCTCATCGCCCACGGCACGAGCAGGATCGTCAGCAGGATGCGGCCGGCGGCACCGAGCTGGCGGATGCCGAGCGCCGCGAGAACCGCGAGCGGCACGGCGATCGCCAGCGATCCGAAGGTGAAGACCAGCGAGCGGCCGATCGCGCGCAGCGTCATCGGATCGGCGAACAGCTCCACGAAGTTGGCGATCCCGACAAAGCCTTCGTCGCCGAAGAAGAATATCCGCCGCAGGCTTGCGTAGAAGCCGAAGAACGCGGGAAGGATGTTGACGGCGACGACGACCAGCAGCGCCGGCGCGACCAGCGTCGCCGCGACCCGCCCGGGCGGACGGATCGCGGCCTGGCGCCGGACGGACAGCGCGATCGGACCGGCCATTGCCGCCCGGCGCCCGGTGCTACCAGCCCAGGGTCGACTTGGCGTCGGCGAGGATCGTGCGCGGCGCGTCGTCGCTGCCGATGATCCGCTGCAGCGCCGTGTTGAGAACGGTGAAGATCCGCGTGATGTCCGGAATGCGCTGCGGGAACACCATCGCGCCAGGCCCCACGAGCAGGCGGTGGAACGCTGCGGCGACCGACGCCTCGGGGCGCGTGAACCACGGGTCGGACATGACCGACCGGCGATCCGGCACCAGGCTCGCGTCCTGCGCCCACTTGAGCGATGCCTCGCGCGAGAAGATCGATTCGAGGAACGCCGCCGCGGTGTGCTTGTTGGCGGAGTTCGGCGACATGCCGATCGTCCAGTACGGTCCCAGCAGCACGGCCGGCGGCCGGTCGCCGAAGGACGGCCAGGCCGAGATGGCGAGGTCGCGCGCGTTGTAGCCGGCGGCGATCTGCTGGAACTGCTGGAAGCGCGGCGCGAAGGCCTGGGCCATCGCGAAGCGGCCGGCGGCGAACTGATCCTGGATGTCGTCGCCCATCGCGTTGAGGAGCGTGCGCGACACCGCATTGCGCGCGACGAGTTGGCGCACCGTGTCGGCAGCCTCGAGCGCCTGCGGCCCGGTGAGGTCGAGACGCCCGGTCGCCGCATCGAAGATCGAGGGTCCGAAGCCGGTCATGATGTTGATCAGCGCCGAGACGCTGTTGTCCGAGGTCGGGAGGCCGAGCCCGAAACGCGGCCCCCGCGTCATTCGGGCCGCGGCATCGATGAAGGCCGGCCAGGTCAGCGGCGGCGCCTCCAGCCCGATCTCGCCCAGCGCATCCTTGCGATAGAAGATCGCCTGCGCCGGCGACGGCCACAGCGGCAGCGAGACGCGCTTGCCGTTGAAAACCGACTTGCGCACGAACACCTCGAACATGTCGGGCAACGCGTCGCGGCGGAATTCGGGCGACAGCTCCTGGTCGAGATCGGCGAGCGCGTTGCGGTCGACGACGAGGCTGAGGAACGTGTCGCGCAGCCACACCAGGTCGGGAGCGCGGCGCTGCGCGACCGCGGCGACGAAGCGCGTCTCGAGTTCCTGGAACGGCTGCGATTCGACCGTGACGGTGACCCCGGGATGGCGCGCCTGGAAGGCCTCGATCAAGGAGCGGAACACGCGCTCGCGCGGCGATTGGCCATTGGCGCTCATGAAGGTCCACACCCGCACGGCACCCGATGGCGCCTGGCCGAGTGCGCTGCGGTTGACGAACGGGGCCGCGACGGCCGCGGCGGCGGCGGCGGCGAGGACGGCGCGGCGCGAGGTGCGCATGCTGGATGCGGTCATGACGATCCTCCGGATGATCTTGCTTCGTTGTCCGTTCAGGTCCGAATCGCGCTGAGCAGCCGGGCGCGGCCGTTCAGCAGGTGTCGGCGCATCGCCGCGCGGGCGCGCTCGGCATCGCCGTCGGCGATGGCGGCGACGATCTCGCCATGTTCGACGTCGATGATCTCGCGCCGCTCGCCCAGGGTCAGAATCCCGCGGTCGTGGGTGAAGCGGTTCCATTCGAAGATGTGGCTGGTCAGCGCGCCGACGGCGTCTTCGAGCTTTAGGTTCTTCGAAGCCGCCGAGATCGCGCGGTGGAAGGCCGCGTCCTCGCGCCCCGCCCGTTCGCGCTTGAGCTTCTCCATCAGCACGGCCTGGGCGTGGCGAAGCTGCGCGAGTTCCTCCTCGGTGCGGCGGTCGGCGGCGAGTCCGGCCACCTCGGTCTCGAGCGCAACGCGGAATTCGTGCCAGTCGATCAGGTCGCGGACCGTCGTGATCGACGACAGCCGCACGAGTTCCGGCGGGCGTCCCGCGGTCACATAGGTGCCTGCGCCGCGCCGCGAGGTCGCGCGGCCTTCGGCGCGCAGCCGCGCCAGCGCCTCGCGCACGCTGGCGCGCGACAGGCCGAGCCGCTCGACGAACTCGATCTCCGACGGCAGCCGTCCGTCGGCGCCAAGCTGGCCGCTCTCGATGAACTCGACGAGGTGCCGGTACGCCATCTCGGCCCGGCGGGGGGCGGCGGTCGGTTCGTCCGTGGTCATTGACGGCGCTCTTGTTGTCCGATTACTCTTACTTTGTCCGACTACTTTGATCGATGCAAGCAAAAATGCGAGGCCTTCCGAATGGCGACAGCTTCCGGCACCGCGGCCGATCCGATCGAGCAGATCGAGATCCAGGAATTCAGCTACACGGTCGACAATCTCGGCCTCGATGCCAGCGGCAATCGCAGCGTCATGAAGGGCGCGCGCAGCGAGCTTCGTGCCTTCGCGGTGGTGATCCGCGCGCGCTCCGGTGCGGTCGGCGAATACGTAAGCTCGCACAGCGGCAAGAGCGGCGTACTTGTCAGTCAGGTTCGTGGGTTGGCGCCACTGGTCCTGGGGGAGGACGCCGAGGCCCGGGAGGCGATCTTCAACAAGCTGAAGCGCGCCCACCGCCATTTCATGGCGGTCGGCCATTCGGCGATCGATATCGCGCTGTGGGATCTCGCCGGCAAGATCGCTCGGCGTCCGGTGTGGAAGCTGCTCGGCGGATATCGCGCCCGCCTGCCCGCCTATGCGAGCACGCTCAACGGCGGCCGCCACGGCATCCTCGACAGCAAGGAAGCCTATGGCGACTACGCCGAAGCGTGCGCGGCGCTGGGCTTCAAGGGCTTCAAGATCCACGGCTGGGGCGACGGCGATCCGCGCGAGGAGGCGGCGGTGATCCTGCACTGCGCCGAACGCGTCGGCGCGCGCATGACGCTGATGTACGACGCGGCGAGCGAGCTGCGCACCTTCGCCGACGCGGTCTATGTCGGCCGCGCCTGCGACGAAGGCAAGTACTACTGGTACGAAGACCCATTCATGGATGCGGGCTGGTCGCCGCACGCGGCGCGCCAGCTCAAGAGCCACGTGCGCACGCCCCTGCTGCTCACCGAGCACGTGCGCGGCCTCGAGTCCAAGGCGCCGTGGATCACCGCGGGCGCCACCGACTTCGTGCGTACCGATCCCGACTACGACATGGGCATCACCGGTGCGATGAAGACCGCCCATCTCGCCGAGGCGTTCGGGCTCGATTGCGAGATCCACGCGGCCGGCCCGGCGCAGCGCCACTGCATGGCGGCGATGCGCAACAGCAACTGGTACGAGCTCTCGCTCGTAGCGCCCGGCGTGCGCAATCCGGTGCCGCCCGTGTTCGGTTCGGGCTACAGCGACGAGCTCGAGGCGGTCGGCGCGGATGGCTGCTTCCCCGTGCCCGAGGGCAACGGGCTCGGCGTCGCCTACGACTGGGACTACATCCGGCGCAACCGCGTCGCCGAGCAGGTCTGGCGGCGCTGAACGGACCGGCCGCGCGATGTGGGATTTCATCATCGTCGGCGGCGGCTCCGCCGGCTGCGTGCTGGCGAATCGCCTGTCGGCGCGCAGCGCAAACCGCGTGCTTCTTATCGAGGCCGGGCGCGATCACGCCCCCGGCAGCGAGCCGGACGAGCTGAAGGACGTCTATCCCTACCGGGCCTCGTTCAATTCGGCCTACCAGTGGCCGGGCTTGCAGGTCCACTTCCAGCCCGTCCCGCACAACCGGCCGGAGGCGTCGCCGCTCCGGCCATACGGCCAGGCGCGGATCGTCGGCGGCGGATCGAGCATCAACGGCGAGCTCGCCAATCGCGGCACGCCGGACGACTACGACGAATGGGCCGCGTGCGGCGCCGCCCGCTGGGCATGGCGCGACGTGCTGCCCTATTTCCGCAGGCTCGAGCGCGACCTCGACTATGACGGGCTGCTGCATGGCCAGGACGGCCCGATCGCGATCAGCCGCGTCTTCGCCGACGAGTGGCCGGGCTTCACCCGCGCCGCCGCCGCGGCCTTCGCCGCGCGCGGCTATCGCGACATTGCCGACCAGAATGCGTGCTTCGACGACGGCTGGTTCGCGATGGCGCTGTCGACCAACCGGCGCCAGCGCATCTCGGCGGCGATGGGCTATCTCGACGCCGCGACGCGTGCGCGCCCGAACCTCACGATCCGCGCCGGCAGCGCGGTCGACGGGCTGGCGCTCGAGGGACCGCGCGTCGTCGGCGTCCGCATCGGCGAGGACGTGGTGCGCGGGCGCGAGATCATCGTGAGCGCGGGCGCGCTGCAATCGCCGGCGATGCTGCTGCGCGCCGGCATCGGGCCGGCCGCCGAACTCACGGCGCTCGGCATCCCGGTCGTCGCCGACCTGCCGGGCGTCGGCGCCAATCTGCAGGAACACCCGTCGATCGCGGTGTCGGCCTGGCTCGCGCCGGCAGCGCGCATGGGCCGCACGCCGCGCCGCCACGTCCAGATGGCGCTGCGCTACACGTCAGCGCAGCCCGACAGCCCGCCCAACGACATGTTCATGGTCGTGGTCGCCAAGTCGGCCTGGCATCCGATCGGCCGGCGCATCGGGTCGCTGTTCGCGTGGATCAACAAGCCGTTCTCGCACGGCCGGGTGTCCCTCACGGCCGCCGATCCGCGCGTCTATCCCAAGGTCGCCTTCGAGCTGTTGTCCGACCGCCGGGACTTCGTGCGCATGCGCGACGCCGTTCGCCTGATGGCGGAGCTCTATGCGAGTGCCCCGCTGCGCGCGGTCGCGACGACGCCGTTCGCCGCGGTGCACGGCCGCATGGCGGCCCTGGTCGGCAAGATCTCGGCACGAAACTGGCTCGCCACGTTCGCGCCGGCGGTGCTGATGGACGCCTCGACGCGGCTGCGCCGCGAATTCTTGCGCCGGGTCGTCTCGCCCGATTTCGACCTCGCGGCGGCGCTCGCCGACGAGGATCGGCTCGACGAGCTGGTGAGCCGCTATACGATCGGCGGCTGGCACGCGTGCGGCACGTGCCGCATGGGTGCCGCCGACGACCGCATGGCCGTGGTCGACGCGGCGAGCGCGCGCGTGCGCGGGGTCGCCGGCCTCAGCGTCGTCGATGCCTCGCTCTTCCCGACCGTGCCGCGCGCCAACACCAACCTGCCGGTGATCATGACGGCCGAGAAGATGGCGGACCAGATCCTGGCGCGCGACGCGGGCTGACGCCGTCAGCGACCGCCGGCGTCGACCGCGGACAATCGCGCCAGGGGATCGAGGATCTGCGGCATCAGCGCGCCGCCCTGCGACTGCGCCTTGGCCAGCGCGATCGCGCGCAGCGCGGCGCCGCCCAACAGATCGATGCACCCGCGATCCGCAGCCATGCGCGTGAGATAGCGCAGGTCCTTGGCGGCGTTCTCGACCGAGAAGGCGAAGCGGCCGACCTCGCGCGTGAGCGCCCACGGCATCATCAGCTGGAAAGCGGCGCTGTTGCTGCCGCCCGCGGATACGACCCGCGAAAGCATGTCGAGATCGATCCCGCACGCGCGCGCCAGGATCGTCGCCTCGGCCGCCGCGACGGCGTGCGTCAGCGTGAGGAAGTTCGCGATCAGCTTGAGCCGATAGCCCGCACCCGCCGGGCCGGCATGGAAGATGTTCTCGGCGAAGCAGGCGAGCAGCGGGCGGACTCGCTCCAGCATCTCGGGCGCGGCGCCGACCATCGTGTTCAGCTTGCCGGCGCGGGCATCGCTCGGCGAGCGCGAGACCGGCGCATCGACGAGCGTCACGCCCCTTTCGGCGAGCCGGCGCGCGAAGCCTTCCGCCGCGCCGGGGTCCGCCGTCGTCGAGTCGACGACGACCATCCCGGCGCGGAGCCCGCGCAGCAGCCCGTCCGCGCCGTTTGCCACCGCCTCGACTTCGCGCGACGACGGCAGGCAGAGATGGACGATGTCGACGCGTTCGGCGAGGCTGCGCGGGTCGGGAACGACCGTCGCGCCGAGCGCGCGAAGGTCCTCGACCGCGCGTGCGGCACGGCCGCCGACGACCGCGAGCTCGTAGCCCTTGGTCCGGATGTTGAAGGCCATGCCGGCACCCATCGCGCCGAGCCCGATGAAGCCGATCCGCCGCGTCTGGGTCATGGGCTGGTTCCGTCGGTGGTGAGGGTGATCGTCCGCCCCTCGGCGGCGGCGTCGCGCGCGGCGAGCACCGCGGCGAGATGCGCCCGTCCCTCCTCGCCCGGAATCGGCGACGGCGCGCCATCGACATGGGCAAGAAAGTCGCGCCACAGGCCGGTCAGGGTGTCGAGGACCCAGTTCTCGGCGCGCGCGCCGATATGCGTCCAGCGCTCGCCCTGGCCGAGCGCGAGTCCATCCGCGTGATGGCAGCGCAGCATGCCCTTGGTGCCGTGGACGATGCAGTCGTGATCGGGCGCTCCTTCGGCATAGCCGATCGCCTCGACGAGGCCGCTGCGGCCGCCGGAAAACGTGTAGAGCGCGACGCCGATATCGTCGACCGCCATCGCGGCGTGCAGCTGCGTGCCGATCGATGCGCTGACCGCGCGCGGTCGCGCGCCGAGCAGGAAGCACAGGCGGTCGACCATGTGGATGCCATTGGTCATCCACATGCCGCCGCCCCGTGCGGAATCGAGATGCCAGGGCCGGCGCTTGTCGCGGAGCCACGCCTTGATCATCGGCGAGCGGACATGCACCGGATCGCCGATGCGGCCGTCGGCGATGACGCGACGCGCGAGCGCGAAGGCGGGCATATAGCGCGACGGCTGCGCGACCATGAACGGCACCCGCGCCGCCGCGGCGATGATGCGGTCGCACTCCACGACGCTGGTCGCCATCGGCTTCTCGAGCAGCACGGCCTTGCCGGCCTGCGCGGCGGCGACGGCGACGGGCTCGTGCAGATCGTGCGGCGTGCAGATGCAGACCGCGGCGACGTCCCTGTCCTCGACCAGGCGGCGCCAGTCGTCATAGGCGCGCACGCCCGGCCCGGCGAGCGACGATGCCGCGGCGAGCGTGCGCGAGGCGACCGCGGCGACGCGCAGCCGGCCGCCGAGCGCGGCGATCGCGCGCGCGTGCTGGCCGCCGAAATAGCCGGCACCGACGATGCCGACCGGAACCGCCGCTGCGCTCACGCGACGGCGCCGAGATCCAGCCCGGCCGCGGCGCTCGCCTTGAGGAACGCCTCGGCCTCGGCCTTGGTGAGCCGCGGGAGCGGCCGCGTCACGTGCTCCTGCATGAGCCCGAGCTTGGCGGCGACGATCTTGTTGGCGTGAACGAGCGCGCGGCCGCGCACCGAGAGCAGGCGGTCGAGCGTCGCCTGGCGCGCCAGCGCGTCGGCGGTGCGGCCGCTGCGCACGGCGGCGAGAAGTTCGACCAGCAGCCGCGGATGGACGTTGGCATAGCCGGGGATCAGCCCGTCCGCGCCGGCGAGCAGGCTGACGACGCTGAGCGACTGTAGCCCTTGCAGCATCGTGAACGACCGCGGGCGTCTGGGGTCGAGCAGCATCGCCTGGAACTCGGTCCAGTCGCCCGAGCTGTCCTTGAGGCCGGCGACGTTGGCGGCGCCCGCCAGCGCCGCGACCACCGGCGCGCGGATCGGAACGCGCGTGTTCTGCGGGATGTTGTAGATCAGCAGCGGCGCCGGCGCCGCGTCGGCGATCGCGCGGAAATGCTCGACCAGCTCGCCGTCGCTGTAGCCGGAATAGTAGAACGGCGTCGTCGCGACGAAGCCGGCGAGGCCGCAATCGCCGAGATTGCGGATCTCGTCGATCACCCGCCCGGTCGACGGCTCGATTGCCCCGGCAATCACCGGAATGCGGCCGCCGACCGCGGCGACGGTTTCGACCGCCAGCGCCTTGCGCTCGGCCGGCCGCAGCGCCGGACCCTCGCCGTTCGAGCCGAGGATGAAGATCGCGTCGACGCCGGCCGCGATCTGGAACTCGACCATGCGGCGCACCGACGGCCGGTCGAGCCGTTCCTCGGAGTCGATCGGGGTCAGCATCGGCACGATGACGCCGGCGAAACGCTTGCTCATTTGATGGTTCCCGTCCCTGGTTCAGCGCGCGGCGATCGTTCGGGGATCGTCCGCGGCATAGTGGCCGAAGCGCTGCGACGCCTCGGCGGATGCGGTCTTCACCAGCAGCGACAGCCGCGCGACGTCGGCGCCGACCTGCGCCGCCGGGCCCGCGGTGCTCAGCGCCGCGATCGGGTTGCCGGTGTAGTCGAAGATCGGCGCGCCGACGCAGAACGTGTCGCGCTCGTGCTCGGTGCGGTCGAGCGCATAGCCGCGCTCGCGCGTCAGCGCCAGTTCGCGGCGCAATGCCTCGGCGCTGGTGATCGTGTTCGGCGTGAAGGCGGTGAACCGCACCGCCGCCAGATAGGCGTCGATGTCCTCCGCCGGCAGGAAGGCGAGGATCGCCTTGCCGAGACTGGTGGCATAGGCGGGCGCCCGGCGCCCCAGCGGGACGAAGCGCGCCAGCGTGTCGGTTGTGTCGACCCGGTCGATGTAGACGATGTCGCCGCCGCGATAGACGGCGAGATGCACGCGCAGCCCGGCGCGCAGCATCAGGTCGCGCAGATAGGGCCGCACCGACGCGACGATGCGCAGCGGCCCGTCCATCGCGCCGCGCAGTTCGAGCACCTTGAGCCCGAGCTGATACCAGCGCGTGCGCGGGTCCTGCTCGACATAGCCTGCCTTCACCAGCGTCGACAGCATGCGGTGGCAAACAGCGACCGAAAGACCGAGGCGCGTCGCCACGTCGGATAGCGGAAACCCGCGCTCCGCACCGGCGAGAAGCTCGAGCACGGCGAGCCCGCGCTCGAGCGTGCGAAGCCCGTCACGTCCAGACGCTGTGATTCTTTCCATCTACCGGAAATCCATTTCACGAAAACGATACGGCACTTCGTTGAACGCGGCAAGCGCGTCTGTACTCGATTCTCATTTTTCGCACTGGAGGACTGATTCCGACTTGACCATACGGCGCGACCCATTGATCATAATAGAAATAACTTTCCATTCCATGGAAAGGAAACGGGAGGATGCGACCATGAAGCGATCTGATCGGCGGACCTTCCTCAAGACGGCGAGCGCGCTGGCGGTCGCCGGCGCGAGCCAGAGTTTCCCCAGCCCCGCCATCGCGCAGGGCGTGCGCATCACGATGTGGCACTGGCTGACGCGACCCGACGACGCGGTGTGGGCCGGCCTGCTCGCCGAATGGAACCGCCGCCGCCCCGATCTTCAGGTCGCGGTCGATCACGTGCCGCTCGCCGAGTTCCGCCAGAAGGCGCTGACCGCGGACCAGTCCGGCGCGCCGCCCGACGTGTCGCGCATCCATCCGGCGTGGCTCGGCGAACTCGACGCGCTCGACGCGCTCGAACCGCTCGACCAGCGCGTCGACGGGTGGACGCATCGTCGCGATCTCTTCGACGAGGCGATCCGCGTCTGCCGGCCGATGTCGAGCCGGCCGATGATCATGCTGCCGATCCTCGGCCAGTGGGTCTATCTCGCCTACTACCGCAACGACTGGCTGCAGGAAGCCGGGCTCGGCGTGCCCGGCACGTGGGACGAATACCTCGTCGCCGCCAAGGCGATGACGCGGCCGCCCGACCGCTTCGGCTTTTCGATGCGCGGCGGCATCCAGGGCTGGGCGCACGGCTGGGTCAACATGTTCTATGCCTACGGCCTGTCGATCGTCGACGAGCGCGGCGGCATCGGCGTGAATTCGGCGCAGGCGATCGAGCGCAACCAATGGTTCCTCGATCTCTATCGCGTCCACCGCGTCACCGCGCCCTCGGCGATCAACGACGGCTTCCCGCAGATCGCCGCGCTGTGGCGCGCCGGCCGCGCCGGCAGCTTCTTCCACGGCGTCCACGCGCAGAGCAGCTTCACGGAGACGGCGGGCGACCGCGTCATCGGCGCCCCGGTTCCGCGCGGCAGCAACGCCTGGACGCGTGCCGACGCGATCGGCATGTCGATCTGGCGCAAGTCGCGCAACAAGAATGCGGCGTGGGAGTTCCTGTCGTGGCTGCTCGAGCCCGAGCAGCATGCGCGCATCAACCTCAATCCGCTCGAACCCAACGTGCCCGCGTTGCGCAGCGTCGCAGCGCGCGCCGACTATCAGGGCAACCGATTCATGCAGGCCGCGCTCGCGCAGCGCGAATCCTGGGGCCTGCTGCCCTACTGGCATCCCTACTGGGCGGAAATGGCCGACGTCGACTGGCACCCGCTGTTCCAGCGCGCGCTGCAGGGCCAGATCACGTCGAAGCAGATGCTCGACCAGCTCGCGCAGGGGTTCGAGCGCGCCGGAATGCCGCGCCGCAGATGACCGCATTCGCACTGCGCGGCGCGCGCTGGCGGCGCCGCGCAGCACCCTACCTGCTGCTTTCGCCGGCCTTCGCCCTGATGGCGCTGCTCGTTCTGCTGCCCGTCGCCAGCGCCGCGAACATGAGCTTCTACAACTACGTGCTCACGCGGCCCTGGGCCTACCGCTTCGTCGGCCTCGACAACTACGCCCGCGCGCTCGCCGACCCGATCTTCGTCCAGGCGATCGGCGTCACCGCGGTGTGGATCGCGGGCGTGGTCGGCCTGCAGCTCGCGATCGGCCTGCTCTTCGCCCTGGTGCTCAACGAGAACATACGATTCCGCGGGGCGCTGCGCAGCCTCGTGCTGGTGCCGTGGGCGACGCCGAGCGTCATCTGCGCCTTCATCTTCATGTGGCTGCTCGACGGCAACCACGGCATCGTCAACGCGATCCTGCTCGGCCTCGGCGTGATCGCCCAGCCGATCCAGTGGCTGTCGACGCCGGGCGTGTCGCTGTGGGCGGCGATCATCGCCCTGGTCTGGCACGGCGCCCCGTTCTTCGCGGTGATGCTGCTCGCCGGACTGCAGACGATCTCCGACGAGTACTACGAGGCTGCGGAGATCGACGGCGCCGGCGCCTGGCAGCGCTTCCGCTACGTCACCTTTCCGCTGCTGCTGCCGACGATGCTCGTCACCGTCCTGCTGCGCGTGATCTGGACCGCCAACCACGTCGAGATCCCGCTGGTGATGACTCAGGGAGGGCCGGCGAACAGCGCGACGACGCTCGCCATCCTGACCATCGTCACGGCGCGCGGCCGGCTGGACTACGGGTACGCGGCGAGCCTGTCGATGTGGCTCGCCGCCCTGCTCGCGGTCGTCGCGGTCGCCTATCTGCGCCATCGCGCCCGCCGCCTGCCGACATGAGAGCAGCCGCACGTTCCACGCTGCTCCGGCGGTCGCCGGTGCTCGCCGCTTCGATCCGCCTCGGCGCCGCGATGGTGCTGATCTGGACGCTCGCGCCCTTCCTGTGGGCGCTGCTGACCTCGTTCACGCCGGAGAACGAGATCACCGGCGAGGCGCGCCTGCCCTCGCACCTCAGCTTCGACAACTACGTCTACGCCTGGCGGGCGACGCCGCTGCCGCTCTATTTCCTGAACACGCTGATCGTCGCCGGGCTGACGACCGCGCTGAGCATCGCCTGCTCGATCTCCGCGGCCTATTCGTTCTCGCGCTATCGCTTCGCGGGCCGCGGCGCGTTGATCCTCGGCCTGCTCGTCATCTATCTTTTCCCGGCGACCCTGCTGGTGATCCCGCTCTTCCCGATCATGCGCACGCTTGGCCTGCTCGACAGCTATCTCGGCCTCGTACTCGCCCACGCGACGCATGCCGTGCCATTCTGCGTCTGGATGCTGACCGGATACTTCGATGCGATCCCGCGCGACCTCGAGGAGGCGGCCGAACTCGACGGCGCGACGCCGTTCGGCGCCTTCCGCCGGGTGACGCTGCCGCTCGCCATGCCGGGGGTCGCGGCAACCGCGATCTTCGCGTTCCTGTACTCGTGGCAGGAGTACCTCTTCGTGCTGTTCTTCACCACCGGCGAGGCGGTGCGTACGCTGCCGGTCGGGCTGCAGGTCTTCCTCAGCGGCGAGCTCGACGTGCGCTGGGGGGCGATCAACGCGCAGTCGGTGATCACCACCGTTCCGGTGGTGGCGCTGTTCATGCTGCTGCAGCGCCATTTCGTACGCGGACTGACCTCCGGCGCCTTGAAGGGATGACATGACGCTCCGCATCGCCATCGCCGGCATCTCGCACTGGCACGCACCGCGCTATCTCGAGGCGCTCGAACGCCATCGGGCGACCCTCGTCGGCGTGAGCGACCACGACGCCGCCTTCGCCAGGACGCGGGGCCAAGACCTCTCCTGTCCCGCCTTCGCCGACACGCATGCCATGCTGGGCGCGACCCGGCCGGATTTCGCGATCGTCCTGCCGCGCCACGACCTGGCGCGCGTGGAGATCGAAGCGGTCGCCGACCGGCGCGTCGCGGCCCTGGTCGAGAAGCCGATGGGCCTCGACGCGGCCGACGCGGCCGCCGCCGCCGCAGCCATGGAACGCGCCGGCGTGTTCGCGGCGTCGTGCCTGCCCAACCGCTACCTGTCGTTCTGGGAAGCGATCGATAGGCTGCGCGGGGCCGGAAAGCTCGGCCGTCCGGTCCACGCCTCGTTCCGCATCATCAACGGGCCGCCACAGCGCTACAGGGACTACGGCGTGCCGTGGATGCTCGACCCCGCGATCTCGGGCGGCGGTGCGCTGCGCAATCTCGGCTCGCACGGCGCGGATGCCGCCTTCGCGCTCGCCGACGGCGAGCTGGCGGTCCGCGGCGCTTTGATCGCCAACCGCGCGCACGGCCTCGCGATCGAAGATTTCGCGGCCGCGACCGTCGCCAGCGCCGACGGATTCGAGGCGACGCTCGAGGTCGGCTACAGCTTCGCCGCGCCGGCCGGCGGAGACCAGGAATGGCGGCTCGCCGCGACCGGCGCCTACGTCATCGATGCCAATGGCACGTTGACGATCACGACCGCGGACGGCGAGACCTCGTCCACCCCGTCACGCCGGGCCGCCGACGTCTATCGGATGATGTTGGACGACGCGATCGAGCGCTTCACGGCGGGGCGCAAGCCGGTCGCCACACTCGGCGAGTGCGCCCGCGCGGTCGGGCTGCTCGATGCGATCTACCGCGCCGGCAGGGCGGCCCCGCCCTGAATTCTCCGGCAGTCGTGGACACGCCGGTCAGGCTCGTGCCGACAGTCGCTGCCATCAAGCCTAACGCAGCGGCCAGGGCACCGGAATCGAAACGGCGCCCTGCACGCGGCGAAGCACCACGGCGCCGACCAGGAACCAGGCGACGGCACCGTCAAGGCCGGCAAAGGGGAGTATCAGGCGCTCCCACTGTTCGACCGCGACGTATCGCCGCGGCGTATGGCGGGTCAGCATCGGATGCCGGTGGACCATGGCGTCGCGATAGATCTGCGCCGTCCAGGCCGCGAAGTGCGGAAACGAATCGCTGATGCGACACCCGGTCAGGTCCCGGCCCATCACCTCGGCGATCGCCGATCCGTACAGGCGGTAGCGGAAGTCCGCGCCACCATCGACCGGATCGACGATCATCAGCCATCCCAGGATGAAGCGCAGCGGCAGCGGATCGATCGCCGGCACGCTCGGCAGATCGCCGCCGGGGGACCTTGCCCGCAGGTCCTGCCAATAGCGCAGCAGATCGACCAGGCGCTGGTCGCAGATGTCGCTGGCCTCGGGCGACTCCTTGGCAAATGGATCGAGTGGTCGGTCGGTCAGCACATCGCGCCCGGAGGTCGTTGGGTGGCGCACATCAGATCGGGAATTGGATACCACATGGTTAATTCCCCAGCCGCCCCGACGCCGCGGCCGGCACCCGGAACTAAAACGGCCGACCGATCGTTCTCGGGGTATGGCACTCGTATCGCGCCAAGCCCCAGCAAGCGCCGACGATATGCAGCTCTGGCCTTCCCCGCCCCTCGACCCGAATAGCAATCCGTTGGACGCGGCCGACCTCGCCGCGGCGCTGCTGCGGCAGCGCGGCGCCGAGGCGGCGCGCCATGCCTTGCGCTGCGCCGAGATCTGCCTCATCCGCGGACAGAGTGCTGGCTACGCCGCATGGCGCGACGTGCTGCGTGCGATCGAACGGATCGAGGGAGCCGACGCCGCGGACGATAGCGCGCTCGACACCGCCTTCGCCGCCGGTCCGCTCGATCCGCTCCTGCGCGCGCGCGACGCCGTGTCCTGAACGCGTCTCCTCAGGGCTGGGCGACCGTCAGATAGGGACCGCCCGGGCGCGCGCCGGCACCGGTCATTGCCGGCACCTGGTTGCGGATCGGCGCGAGGCCGCGCAGATAGGCGACCAGCGCCTCGGCATCCGCATCGGTCAGTGCGGCATAGGACGGCCACGGCATGACCGGCACGAGGATGCGCCCGTCCGGGCGATGGCCGGTGCGTATCGCGGCGGTCATCTGCGCGGCCGTCCAGCGCCCCAGCCCGGTGTCGGCGTCCGGGGTCAGGTTCGGCGGGAAGATGTAGCCGAGATTGGGCACTTCGAAACCGATGCTCGAGCCCGCGAGTGCCCTCGCCTGATCGGGCTGGCCGGCGAGCGCGCCCGGCGTGTGGCAGCCGCCACAGTCCATGATGCGCGCGAGATATTCGCCGCGCCGGATCGTGTCGGCGTTCTGCGCGGCGGCGGCACCGGCGGCGAACGTGCCTAGCGCAGCGAAGACGGCGGTACGAAGCCAGGTCATGACCAACTCCTTGGTTGCAGAGACACGCAGCCGTGGCGGCCCGATCGCCGCACGCCGACAGAGGATGGAAACGTCAGGCGGCGCTTGGGCAGCGCATGACGGCGGGCTGGTCCCGCGACGCGGCAAGCGCTTCGAGCTCGGCGACCAGCGGGGATGCGGCGATCTCGGCGCGCATCGCCTCGCCGAGGCGGCGTGCGGCGGCGCCGAAGTACGGCTCGTCGAGCAGGCGGCGCAGCGCCGCGGCGATCACCTGCGGGGCCGCATCGGCAGCGACCTGCAGCCCCGCCCCGCGCGCGACGACGCGTGCGGCGATGTCGGCCTGATCGCGGCCCATCGGCATGCACAGGACCGGAACGCCGCTCACCAGCGCGCGCGCCGTCGTGCCGTGGCCGCAATGCGTCACGACCGCCGCGGCCCCGCGCATCACGTCGGTGTGGCGGACCGTGCGCCGGACGATGCAGTTGGCGGGCACGCGCAGCTCGTCGCCGTCGATCGCGGGGCCGACCGTCGCCAGCCCCCGCGCCGGCAGGCCGGCGAGCGCGTCGAGCGTGCGCTGGAAGGCCGGCATCTGTCCCTGATAGGTCGTGCTGAAGCTGACGACGACCAGCTTGCGCGCGTCGTCGGCCGGCCATGGCGATATCCACGGTTCGGCGGTGCCGATCTCGTCGACGAGCGGCCCGACATAGCGGAAGTTCGCCGGCAGCATGGCAGCCGGGAAGTCGAAGGCGGCGGCGATGCCCTGGAGAACGCGGGCCGCGCGGTCGACGACGTCGACGACGCTCGCGACCCGCGACAGGCCGAGGGCGGCGCGCGCATCGTTGAGCGCCGGCAGGCCCTCGTCGAGCATCGCGACCAGCCCGCGCGCCATCGCCGCCTGCTCCGCGCGTTCTGCCTCGCTGCGTGCCGGCAGGAGCCCCGGCCCGAGCGGCGGAATGCCCGGGATCGGCCAGATCGACACCGTCGTGCCGACGATCGCCAGCGGCACCCGCGCCGCCTCCGCGCCGATCATCGCGCCGAACAGCATTTCGCTGGTCGCGACCACGTCTGCCGGCCGGCGGGCAAGCTCGTCCATCAGGTCGCGCGCATAGGCGAGCGCGGGGCCGAACATGATCCGGTCGAATAGGCGCCGAATGCCGTCCATCGGCGTCGCCGCCTCCCAGTCGCGCACGAAGTCGCTTTCCGGCGACTTGTCGGGACGCGAGGGTGCGCGGCGCCAGGCGACGAACTCGGCGCCGACCGCCTCGGCCTCGCGGCGGTTCGCTTCGTCGCTCATCACCCGGACGCGATGGCCGCGCGCGATCAGGCGGGTCGCGACGGCGAGCGCGGGCGGCACGCTGCCGCCGCCTTCCCAGGTCGCGATCAGGACGTCGCGTGCTGCAACTCGGGCATTCATGCGGCAGACCTCCCTGCTGCGGCGCGCCGCTTCGCGGGCGCACCGAGGAACTTCGAGACGAGCGCGGCGATCGTGGCGACCACGCGCTCACGCTCCAGGCCCATGTCGCGGCGCAAGATCTTCCACGTGTAGACGTCGGTCGCGACGACCAGGCCGTTGAGCCGGTCGTCGCGCGCCCGCGGCGCAAGGCCATCGAGCCAGGGCGCGAAGACCTTGGCGACCCATTCGCGATGGCCGCGACGGCCGCACGCCAGCGGCTCACGCAGCAGCGGTTGCACGGCCTCCTGTGCCAGCCAGTTGAGCACCATGTCTCCGGTGTGGTCGTAGTCTTCGACGAGCGAGGCCGCCGCCGCATCGATATCGCCGACCGGATAGGCGCGCCGGGAGAGCACCACCTGCTCGAGCCGATCGATCGCCGCCTCGAGCAGGCCCTGCTTGCCGCCGAACCGCCTTATGACGGTCTGCACCGTGACTCCGGCCGCCGCCGCGACTTCGTCGAGCGTCACCGCATCGACGATGCGCGTGCGCGTCGACGCCATGAACGCGTCGACGATCGCGCGGTGGGTCGCCTCGGTCGCTTCGGCACGCCGGACCTGGCGATAGGCGCGCGGCGGCGCGGCGGCTGTCGTGTCTTTCATGTTAGTTTGACTAACACGAAAATAGCGGCGCTGTCAAATCGCTGCGGGCGCGGGCGGCACGCGCCGTCGGTTCAGCTCCGGCGCGTCTCCGGCTGGAAGCGCACGCCGGGACGCGCGAGGCCGCCCGCGATGCCGATCGGTGTCCCGTCGGCGCGCCAGCACGCTGCCCCCGTCATCGTGCCGTCGGCATGAAAGGCGATCGCATTCATGCCGCCGCCGACACCCTTGACCGGCACGACGCGATGGCCGCGCGCCGCGAGGTCGGCCGCGACCGCGTCGCTGATCCCTGGCTCGAGTTCGAGGACATGGCCCTGCGTCCACACCCGCGGCGCCTCGACCGCGCTCTGCAGATCCATGCCGTGGTCGATGAGGTTGACCAGCGCCTGCATCGCCGAGCCGAAGATGCGCAGGCCGCCGGGCAGGCCGAGCGCGTAGACCGGCCTGCCGTCGCGCAGCACGATCGTCGGCGCCATCGAGGTGAAGACGCGCTTGCCGGGCACGACCGAGAGTCCTTTGCCGGGATGCGGATCGAAATTGTACATGTAGTTGTTGGCGATCATCCCGGTCCCCGGGACGGCAAAGCGCGCGCCGAACAGGCTGTTGATCGTCTGCGTCGTCGCCACGACATTGCCGAATCGGTCAGCCACCGTGACATGCGTCGTGTTGCGCGATTCGGCGAGCGTCGGATCGGCGGTCCACGCCTGCGCCCGGGCCATGTCGAGCGACGCGCGCCGCTCGGCGGCGTAGCTCTTGGCAGTCAGGCGATCGACCGGCACCTTGACGAAGGCCGGGTCGGCGGTCGCCACGGCGCGATCGGCGAAGGCGATCTTCAGCGCCTCGGCGAGCAGATGCACGCCGTCGGCGCTGCCGAAGCCCGCTGCTGCGATGTCGAAGCCTTCGAGCAGGTTCAGCATCTGGACGATGTGCACGCCGGCCGAGGACGGCGGCGGCGGGCCGATCACCTCGAAGCCGCGATAGCTGCCGCGGACCGGCTCGCGCTCGATCGGCAAATAGGACGTGAGATCGGCGGCGCTCACGAGGCCGCCGACCGCCTTCATCTGGGCGACCAGCGCGGTGCCGAGCGGGCCGTCGGTCAACGCGGCGGCGCCCTGCCGCGCGATCGTCCGCAGCGTATCGGCATATTCGCCCTGGACCAGCCGCGCTCCCGCCCGGGCCGGCGCGCCGTCGGGCAGGAAGCGTGCCGCCAGCGCCGGGTCGTTGGCGAGATCGGCGCGGCAGTCGGTCACGCATTCGGTGAGATAGGGAGTGACCGCGAAGCCGCGCGCCGCAAGGCCGATCGCCGGTTCGAGCACGTCGGCGAGCGCCATCGTGCCGTAGCGCGCGAGCGTCTGGCACCACGCGACCAGCGCGCCCGGCACCGCGAAGGCGAGCGGGCCGACGAGGTTGGCGCGGCCCTCGGTCTCCTGATAGTCGGGCAGCGTGTCGGACACGGTTCTGTACATGTCCGGACGCGCTGCCGCAGGTGCGGTGCTCAACCCGTCGACGACGACGTGCTTGCCGTCCGCGAGACGCAGATGCGCCGTGCCGCCGCCGAGAACGCCGACCATCATCGGTTCGACGACGGTGAGCGCGAACAGCGAGGCGACGGCCGCGTCGATCGCGTTGCCGCCGGCCAGCAGGATGCCGGAACCGGCCGCCGAAGCGAGCGGATGGTTGGTGACGACCATGCCGCGGCTGCCGCTCGCCGGCTTCTTCTCGCAGCGGAACACGGCGGCAGAGCGCGCCTGCCACGCGGCCGCAGGCATCGTAGACGGATCGGTAGACATGAGATTCGCACTCGTTGATCGCGGCCGGAGCGACCGCCGCGGTCAACCTAGCGCAATTCGCCCGGACGGGCGACCGCCGGTCGCGTCATGCGAAACGCGACTGCGGCCCCGCGGTCACATGAACAGGCGCTCGTTGGTGAGCCCGCTGTAGAGGCTCGCCACCTGCTCGGCATAGCCGTTGTAGAGCTGCGTGGGCACGCGCCGGCCGTTGGTGCCGATCAGCTCCTCGGTCGCCTGGCTCCAGCGCGGATGCGGCACCTGCGGGTTGACGTTCGCCCAGAATCCGTACTCGCTCGCCTGCAGTTCCTCCCAGAACGAGCGCGGGCGCTGGTCGGTGAAGCTGATGCGGACGATCGACTTCACCGCCTTGAAGCCGTATTTCCACGGCGTGACGAGCCGGATCGGCGCGCCCATCTGCCTGGGCAGCGGCTTGCCGTAGACGCCGGTCACGAACATCGAGAGCTCGTTCATGCCCTCTTCCATCGTGATGCCCTCGACATAGGGCCAGGGGTACCACGAGGCGCGCTGGCCGGCCGCGATCTCGGGCCGGTTGAAGGTCTCGAAGCGAAGATACTTGGC
>JAEUKZ010000334.1 GCA_016793045.1 Alphaproteobacteria bacterium | reverse complement strand
GGGATAGAGGCCGGGATAGCGCGGGCTGCCGTCGGGCTTCACCAGACCGGGCAGGCCGAGGCGCGCGCCGAGATCGATCAGCACGTCCTGGAACGGCCGCACGTCGCGGTCGGGCTTGAGCACGGGCTGGCGGATCGCGTCGGCGGGCCCGTGCGCGCTGCCGATCGGCCGGTCGAGCAGCGAGATGCAGTCCCACCGCTCGAGATAGGTCGTGTCGGGCAGCACCAGGTCGGAGTAGGCGACCATCTCGGAGAAGAACGCGTCCGAATAGATGATGCGCGGGATGGTGTAGCTGCCGTCGGCCTCCTTCGCCGTCAGCATGTCGATCGTGCCCGCCGTGTTCATCGACGAGTTCCACGACATGTTCGCCATGTACATGAACAGCGTGTCGATCTTGTAGGGATCGCCCTTGGCGGCGTTGGCGATCACCATGTGCATGAGGCCGTGCGCGGAGACCGGCGCCTCCCACGAATAGGCCTTGTCGATTCGCCGCGGCGTGCCGTCGGGCTCGACCAGCAGATCCTCGGGCCCGAGCGGATTGCCGAGCGGCATGCCGCCGAGCGGCTTGTTCGCCTCGACCGACTTGCCGGCGGGCTTGGGGCCGGGCGGGCAGGGGCGCGGGAAGGGCGACTTGTAGCGCCACGCGCCCGGCCCATCGACGGCGCCGAGCAGCATCTGCAGCAGGTGCAGCGCGCGGCAGGTGTGAAAGCCGTTGGAATGCGCCGAGATGCCGCGCATCGCGTGGAACGCCACCGGCCGGCCGATGGTCTTTTCGTGCCGGCGCCCGGCCCAGTCGGTCCACGGCTGGTCGAGCGTGATCGTCTGCTCGAACGCGACCTGCGCCAGTTCGGCGGCGATGCGGCGGATCGTGGCTGCGGGCACGCCGCAGCGTGCGGCGACCGCGTCGGGCGCGTAGCGCGCGTCGAGATAGCGCTCGGCAAGCAGCTGGAACGACGGCACCGCGCGCCGCCCGTCCGGCAGCGTGACCTCGCCGACCACCGCGGGCGCGATGTCGGCGGCGAGCGCATTCACTGCGCGTCCGGTCTGACGGTCCCAGGCGAACGGGCGGCCCTCGGCGTCGCGCGCGAACAGCCCGTCATCGGCGCCGCCCGGGTTGCGCACGACGAGCCACGGCGCGTTGGTCGTGCGCGCGAGGAAATCGAGGTCGATCTTGTCGGCGCGCAGCAGTTCGTGGATCAGCGCCATCACGAACAGCCCGTCGGTGCCGGGACGGATGCCGATCCACTCGTCGGCGACCGCCGAGTAACCGGTCTTGACCGGGTTGACCGCGATGTACTTGGCGCCGCGCGCCTTGAGCTTGGCGAGCCCGGCCTTGATCGGATTCGAGTCGTGATCCTCGGCGACGCCGAACATCATGAAGTAGCGGGTCTGGTCCCAGTCGGGCTCGCCGAATTCCCAGAAGCTGCCGCCGATCGTGTAGAGCCCGGCCGCCGCCATGTTGACCGAGCAGAAGCCGCCATGCGCGGCGAAGTTGGGCGTGCCGAACTGCGCCGCCCACCAGCCGGTCAGCGACTGGCTCTGGTCGCGGCCGGTGAAGAAGGCGAGCTTGCGCGGATCGATTTCGCGGATGCGGCCGAGCCAGCCCGCCGCGATGGTCAGCGCCTCCTCCCACTCGATTTCCTTGAACTCCGCCTTGCCGCGCTCGCCTACGCGCAGCAGCGGCTTGGTCAGCCGCGCCGGCGAATAGTGGTTCATGATCCCGGCCGAGCCCTTGCCGCAGAGCACGCCGCGATTGACCGGGTGGTTCTTGTTGCCCTCGATGTAGCGGATGCCGCCGTCCTTGAGGTGGACCTTGATGCCGCAGCGGCAGGCGCACATGTAGCAGGTCGTGTACTTGACCTCGTCGGCGACGGTCGGGGATGTGTCGACCTTCTCCTGGCCCCCGAAAAGTCGCTGGGTCAGCGCATCGAGCATCGCGATGTCCTTCTGCGGGCCGGCCTGCGCGGCGGTAGCGGGCGGGTCCAGGGGGATTCGGCGTTCCTACGTTGGCCAAACGTTAGAATAAGGCCGCCGGCCGGTCAAACCTCGGTCGCGCCTGCCCGGAATGCAGGGGTGGAGCTTGCGCGACGCCCATCATATCCCCTAGGGTCCGCCGCCCTTTCGTCCGGTGGAGCCTTGCGGCCATGTCTCCTGCACCGTCAGCCGTGCGCGGCCTGCTGTTCGACCTCGACGGCACGCTGGTCGACAGCGATCCGCTGCACCATCGCACGTGGCGAGAGCTGCTCGCCCCGCACGGGCTGGACGTCGACGACGACCTCTATCGCACGAAGTTCAGCGGCCGGCTGAATCCCGACATCGTCGAGGAGCTGCTGCCGCAGCTCGACCGCGCCAGCAATCTCGAGCTGTGCGACCGCAAGGAGGCGTTGTTCCGCGCGCTGACGCCGCGCCTCGATCCCTTGCCGGGGGTTGTCGGACTGCTCGCGCTCGCCCGCACTTGCGACATGGCCTGCGCGGTCGTGACCAATGCACCTCGCCTCAACGCCGATCACATGCTGGCGGCGCTTGGTCTCGCCGACTGCTGGGACGCCGTGATCGTGGCGGAGGAGGTCGGCATCGGCAAGCCCGACCCGGCACCCTATCGCGAGGGCCTGCGGCGCCTCGGTATCGACGCCGGCGCGGCGATCGCATTCGAGGATTCGGTCTCGGGCGTGCGGGCGGCCGCGGGCGCCGGGATCTTCTGCGTCGGCCTCACCACCACGCAGGATCCGGCGGCGCTGCGCAGCGCCGGCGCGGCGACGATCCGCGCCGGACTGGAGGGGTTCGATCCCCGCGCGCCGCGGGGCCTGATGCCGGCGGCGCGCTGAGCGCGGCCTCAGGCCGCGCGCACGCCGGTGAGGAAGCGCGCGACCTCGGACCGCAGCGTCGTCGCCTGCTGCGCCAGCGCGTCGGCGGCCTCGCGCACCGTGGTTGCGGAGCGGCCGGTCTCCGCCGTGCCGTCGGTGACCATGGCGATGTTGCTCGACACGTCGGAGACGCCGCGCGCGGCCTGCTGAACGTTGCGCGCGATCTCCTTGGTCGCGGCGCCCTGCTCCTCGACGGCAGCCGCGATCGACGTGCCGATCTCG
>JAEUKZ010000321.1 GCA_016793045.1 Alphaproteobacteria bacterium | reverse complement strand
TCCGGTGTTCACGCTCACCGCGATCACCATGCGCCGCCAGCCGATCTATCTCTCGACCTTCACCGGCCGGCCGCCCGACGAACCGTCAGTGCTCGGCGAGGCGCTCAACGAAGTCTTCGTACCGCTGCTGCGCCAGCAATTCCCGGAGATCGTCGATTTCTGGCTGCCGCCCGAGGGCTGTTCCTACCGCATCGCCGTCGTGTCGATGAAGAAGTCCTATCCCGGGCACGCCAAGCGCGTGATGATGGGCGTGTGGTCGTTCCTGCGCCAGTTCATGTACACGAAGTGGGTGATCGTGGTGGACGACGACATCAATGCGCGCGACTGGAAGGACGTGATGTGGGCGCTGTCCACCCGCATGGACCCGGCGCGCGACATCACACTCGTCGAGCACACGCCGATCGACTATCTCGACTTCGCCTCGCCCGACTCCGGCCTCGGCTCGAAGATCGGCCTCGACGCCACCAACAAATGGCCGCCCGAAACCAAGCGCGAATGGGGCACGCAGATCCGCATGTCCGACGAGGTGATCCGGGCCGTGACCGAGAAATGGCCGCGCCTCGGCCTGCCGGGATCGGGGAAGCCGATTTGGAAACTCTAGACCTGCACGCGACATGACCAACCGCCTTATCGCCACCTACCGCGTCCGCAGCGACGCCAAGTCCATTGCCGCGCGCGCCAAGGCGATCGCGGTCGAGCAGAGCGTCGAGATGCCGCTCGAGGCGATCGACGATGCGGCGATTCACACCGACATCGTCGGCAGGGTCGAAGCGATCGGCGATCGCGGCGACGGCAGCTTCACGGTGCGCATCGGCCTGGCGACCGCGACCACCGGCCCCGAGGTCGGGCAGCTCATCAACATGATGTTCGGCAACACCTCGATTCACGACGACGTGACGTTCGAGGACGTCGAGCTGCCGCCCGCGATGCTTGCCGCGTTCGCGGGCCCGCGCTTCGGCACCGCTGGCCTGCGCGCGCGGGTCGGCGCCGCGGGCCGCGCGATGACCTGCACGGCGCTCAAGCCGCAGGGCCTGCCGACCGCGCGGCTCGCCGATCTGGCGCGGCGCTTCGCGCTCGCCGGCATCGACTACATCAAGGACGATCACGGCCTCGCCGACCAGGCCTACAGCCCCTATGCCGAGCGCGTGCCGGCAATCGCCGCCGCCACGGCCGCGGCGGCGCGCGAGACCGGCCGGCAAACGCGCTACCTGCCGAGCCTGTCGGGCGACCTCGACGCCCTGCGCCGGCAGGTCGCGATCGCGCGCGATTGCGGCCTCGACACCGTGCTGATCGCGCCGATGGTGGTCGGGCTGCCGTCGCTGCACGCGCTGGTGCGCGGCAATCCCGACGTTGCCTTCGTCGCCCATCCGGCCTTCGGCGGCGCAGCCCGCGTCGCGCCGCCGCTGCTGTTCGGCAAGCTGTTCCGCCTGTTCGGCGCCGACGCGACGATCTTCACCAACTATGCCGGCCGCTTCCGCTATCCGCCCGAGACCTGCCGTGCCCTCGCCGACGCGGCGCGCGGAGCATGGGGTGGGCTCAAGCCCTGCGTGCCGGTCCCGGCGGGCGGGATGACGCCCGACCGCGTCCCGGAGATGCTTGACTTCTACGGTCGCGATGTAATGTTGCTGATCGGCGGCGCGCTGCTCGCGGCGCGCGAGCGGCTAACCGAGGAGACCGCCGCGTTCCAGCGCACGGTCGAGCGCCACGCCTATCGGTGATCGGGGATGGACCAGGACAACGACGCGAACATCCGCGGCTTCCAGCCGGACTTCCGTTGGCAGGACGTCGAGCGGATGCCCTACAAGGAAGAGGGCTCTGCCCCCTTCAAGGCGATCTCGCGCCAGGTCCTGTTCGCCGACCCCGCGCTGAAATGCGAGCTGCGCTATTTCGAGATGGCGGCCGAGGGTTATTCCACCCTCGAACGCCATGAGCACGCCCACGCGGTGATGATCCTGCGCGGCGAAGGCCATTGCCTGCTCGGCGACGAGGTGCGCCCGGTCAAGCAGTTCGACCTCGTCAACATTCCCGCCTGGACCTGGCACCAGTTCCGCGCCACCAAGGGCGCGCCGCTCGGTTTCCTGTGCATGGTCAATGCCCAGCGCGACCGGCCGCAGCTCCCCAGCGAACAGGACCTCGCGGCGATGGCCGCGAACCCGCGCCTGGCGGCGTTTCTCAAGGGTGCTCCCGCCGCCTAGAGCGGGGCCGAAGCCGCCTCTTTGCGGCGCTGGCGCCATCCCCTTGCCGCCCCTATAACCGGGGCGCCAATTGCCGACCCGCCTCTCTCGTGGAGTTGCCCGCCTTGACCACCAGCGCCAACGCCCTCGATTTCCTGTCGGACCTGATCGCGCGCGCCCGTCGCGCCGGCGCCGACGCCGCCGATGCCGTGTTCGCCCAGGGCACGTCGATCAGCCATGCACGCCGGCTCGGCAAGCTCGAGAAGCTGGAGCGCGCCGAAGGCCAGGATCTCGGGCTGCGCGTCTTCGTCGGCAAGCAGCAGGCGATCGTTTCGTCGTCCGACCGCTCGGCCGCAGCGATCGACGAACTGGTGCAGCGCGCCATCGACATGGCCCGCGCGGCGCCGGAAGATCCCTATTGCGGCATCGCCGATCCGGCCGAACTCGCGCGCAGCCTGCCCGATCTCGACCTCGACGACCCGGTCGAGCCGGCGACCGACGCGCTCGTCGAGCGCGCCCGCGTTGCCGAGGAGACCGCGCTCGCGGTCAAGGGCATCACGAATTCCGAAGGCGCCGAGGCCAATTGGGGCCGCAGCATCGTCGCACTCGCCGCGTCGAACGGTTTCGCCGCGAGCTATGGCCGGTCGAGCCACACCGTGTCCGTCGCCGTCATCGCCGGCGAAGGCACCGGGATGGAGCGCGACTACGACTATTCCTCGTCGCTGCACGGCGCCGATCTCGAATCCCCCGCGCTCGTCGGCCGGCGCGCCGCCGAGCGCACGCTGAAGCGGCTCAATCCGCGCAAGGTCGCGACCACCAAGGTTCCGGTGGTGCTCGACCCGCGCGTATCGGGCGGCATGCTCCGCCACCTCGCCGGCGCCATCAATGGCGTGGCGATCGCGCGCGGCACGAGCTTCCTCAAAGGCAAGCTGGGCCAGTCGATCTTTCCTGCGTCGGTCACGATCGTCGACGATCCGTTCCGCAA
>JAEUKZ010000255.1 GCA_016793045.1 Alphaproteobacteria bacterium | reverse complement strand
GACGCCACAGCAGAGGGCGGTTCCGCGCCGGTCGAAGCGCTCGCCGCGCAGCCGGACTCGGGCCTGTCCGCGTTCGTCGGCAACGAACTGACCAAGTCGGCGCGCCCGGAACTCACGGCCGCGCGCATCATCGTCTCCGGCGGCCGCGGCATGGGCAACGGCGAGAACTTCAAGATCCTCGAGGCGCTGGCCGACAAGCTGGGCGCCGCGGTGGGCGCGTCGCGTGCGGCCGTGGACTCCGGCTTCGTGCCCAACGACTACCAGGTCGGGCAGACCGGCAAGATCGTCGCCCCCGAGCTGTACATCGCGGTCGGCATCTCCGGCGCGATCCAGCATCTCGCCGGCATGAAGGATTCGAAGGTCATCGTCGCCATCAACAAGGACGAGGAGGCGCCGATCTTCCAGGTCGCCGACTACGGCCTGGTGGGCGACCTCTTCAAGGTCGTGCCGGAATTCACGGCCGGCCTGCCGGACAAGGGCTGAGGCGGCGCGGCGCGCGCCGCCGATTTTCACTTCTCTCGAATCACGGGGCACCATCATGAAGACCATCGGCGTCATCGGCGCAGGCCAGATGGGCAACGGCATCGCGCATGTCTGCGCGGTCTCCGGCTACGACGTGAAGCTGCTCGACGTCAATCCGGCGGCGCTCGCCAAGGCGCTCGAGGCGGTCGGCAAGAATCTCGACCGCCAGATCAAGACGGGCGCGATCAAGGAATCGGACAAGCCGGTGGCGCTCGCGCGCATCGAGACCGGCAGCGACTACGCGATCTTCAAGGACTGCGATCTCGTCATCGAGGCCGCGACCGAGAACGAGGCGATCAAGCGCGAGATCTTCAAGAAGCTCTGCCCGCACCTGAAGCCCGAGGCGCTGATCGCATCGAACACCTCGTCGATCTCGATCACGCGCCTCGCCGCGTCGAGCGACCGGCCGGCGAAGTTCATCGGCATGCACTTCATGAACCCGGTGCCGGTGATGCGCCTGGTCGAGCTGATCCGCGGCATCGCGACCGGCGACGACACGTTCAAGGTCGTCCACGAACTCACGCTCAAGCTCGGCAAGACGCCGGCGACCGCCGAGGACTTCCCGGCCTTCATCGTCAACCGCATCCTGCTGCCGATGATCAACGAGGCGGTCTATACGCTCTACGAGGGCGTCGGCAACGTCGTGTCGATCGACACCGCGATGAAGCTCGGCGCCAACCACCCGATGGGGCCGCTCGAGCTGGCGGACTTCATCGGCCTCGACACCTGCCTCGCGGTCATGCACGTGCTCTACGAGGGCCTTTCGGACTCGAAGTACCGCCCGTGCCCGCTGCTGGTGAAGTACGTCGAGGCCGGCTGGCTCGGCCGCAAGACCAAGCGGGGCTTCTACGACTACTCGGGCGAGAAGCCGGTCCCGACGCGCTGAGACGGCGCGTTCAGTTCACTGCCGGGCGCGGCACGTCCAGGTCTGCGCGGTCCGCTCCGGGAATATCGGGGTGGCGGTCGACTTCGGGCAGCGCGTCGGCCGGCGCCGCGGGGGCGGCAGGTGCAGCCGGTCCGGCCGGCGGACGCGGTGCGGCCGCGGGGCGCGGCGTGGCCGCCGGCATCGTCGGCAGGCCGATGGCGAGGCGGATCAGCTCCGCCGCGGCGGCATTGTCCCACGGCACGGCGCCCGCGATGCGACCGAGCTCGCGGCCTTCGCGGTCGATCAGCAGGGTGGTCGGCAGCCCGGCCACGGCCAGGGTCCGCGCGCTCGCACCGCTCGGATCGAGATAGATCGGCAGCGCCGGCGTGTTGAGGCGCGCGACGAAGGGGTCGACGATGCGCTTGCCCTGGCGGTCGATCGACAGCGCGACGACGGTGAAATGCTCGCCGCCCAGCGCCGTCTGCATGCGGTCGAGCGCCGGCATCTCCTCGACGCACGGCGCGCACCAGGTCGCCCACAGGTTCAGCAGCACGATCCGGCCGCGGAAGTCGGCGAGGGTGACGGGACGCTCCTCGGCGTCGCGGAAGGCGAGGTCGGGCAGGTCGCGCGGCACCGCGTGGAGGCGGAAGGCCTCCATCGAGCCGCGCAGGCCGGTCGTGCCGGGAGCGTCGTCGGCGACGGGCCGCGGGGGCGCGGGGGGCAGGGCGTCGGGCGGCGGCATCAGGATCACGCCGGCGACCCCGCCCAGCGCGCCGAGGGCGAGCGCGCCGAGGAAAACCAGCACGACGAAGCGCGGCGTCACGGCCATTCCGTCCAATCCCGATCGCAGGCTATATAGGGGCCGCCGTCGGCCCGAGCCATCGTTTTCATAGCATAGAACGCGCGAACCCGCCCATGCCGTCCCCCAAGAAAGCCAAGTCCGCCAACACGATGTGGGGCGGCCGCTACGCCGCCGGCCCGTCCGAGATCATGGGCCGCATCAACCCGTCGATCGACATCGACAAGCGCTTCTATGCCGAGGACATCGCCGGCTCGCTCGCCCACGCGGCGATGCTCGCCAAGCAGGGCATCATCTCGGCCAAGGACCACAAGGCGATCGTCGGCGGCCTTGCGATGGTCAAGGCGGAGATCGAGGCCGGCCGGTTCGAATTCAAGACCGCGCTCGAAGACATCCACATGAACGTGGAATCGCGGCTGGCCGAGCTGATCGGGCCGGCCGCCGGGCGGCTTCACACCGCGCGCTCGCGCAACGACCAGGTGGCGACCGACTTCCGCCTGTGGGTGCGCAACGCGATCGACACCCTCGACCGCGCGATGACGGCGCTGCAGGCGGCGCTGCTCGACAAGGCCGACGCCCATGCCGGCGCGGTGATGCCGGGATTCACGCATCTGCAGCCGGCGCAGCCGGTCACCTTCGGGCACCACATGCTCGCCTATGTCGAGATGATCGCGCGCGACCGCGGGCGCTTCGCCGACTGCCGGCGGCGGCTCAACGAGAATCCGCTCGGCGCCGCAGCGCTCGCGGGCACCAGCTTCCCGATCGACCGCCACGCGACCGCGCGTGCGCTCGGCTTCGACCGGCCGATGGCGAATTCGCTCGACGCGGTGTCGGCGCGCGACTTCGCGCTCGAGTTCCTGGGCGCCGCGGCGATCTGCGCCGGCCATCTGTCGCGCCTCGCCGAGGAGCTGGTGATCTGGACGACGCCGCAATTCGGCTTCGTGCGCCTGTCGGATGCGTTCACGACCGGCAGCTCGATCATGCCGCAGAAGCGCAACGCCGACGCGGCCGAGCTGGTGCGCGCCAAGGCGGGCACGATCCTCGGCGCCTTCACCGGCCTTGCCGCGGTGGTGAAGAGCCTGCCGCTGACCTATGCGAAGGACCTGCAGGAGGACAAGCCGCCGGTCTTCACCGCCTTCGATTCGCTCGAGCTGGGGCTCGCCGCGATGGCGGGGATGATCGCCGACATGACGGTCAACGAGGCGGCGCTGCGCGCCCGTGCGCTCGCCGGCTACACGACCGCGACCGACATCGCCGATTGGCTGGTGCGCGCCCGCGGCCTGCCGTTCCGCGAAGCGCACCACGTCACCGGCCGGATCGTGCGGCTGGCGGAGGAGCGCGGCTGCGGGCTCGAAGAGTTGTCGGTGGCGGATCTCAAGACGATCGACGCGCGGCTCGACCAGGCGGCGCTCGACGTGTTGTCGCTCGACCGCTCGGTGGCCAGCCGCACCAGCTTCGGCGGCACCGCGCCGAAGAACGTCCGCGCGGCGGCGAAGGCGGCGCGGCGCAAATATCTCGGAAAGGCGAAGCCATGAGCGATCGTTCTTTCGGCGCGGCCCCGACCCCGTCGCTCCCCCGCGCGCGGGGGCGGCGGCACGACCTTTCCTCCCCCTCCGCCGCGCGAGCGGGCGGGGGCGGGGCGGGGGGCTCGGCGACGAATGGCCTCGCGCGGCGTGCCGCGCTGCTGGCCGTGGCCGCCGTGGCGCTCGCGGCCTGCGGCCGCAGGGGCGAGCCCGAGGCGCCGGCGGGCGCCGACCCGCTGTTCCCGCGCCAGTATCCGAGCCGATGACCGCGTTCCATTATCGCGACGGCGTCCTGCACGCCGACGACGTGCCGCTCGACCGGATCGCCGCGGCACACGGCACGCCGTGCTGGGTCTATTCGGCGAGCGCGCTCGAACGGCGCTGGCAGGAATTCGCCGCCGCCTTCGCCGGCGTCGATGCGCTGGTGTGTTATGCGCTCAAGGCCAATTCGAACCAGGCGGTGATCCGTACGCTCGCGCGGCTCGGCGCCGGCGCCGACATCGTTTCGGCGGGCGAGCTGGCGCGCGCGCGCGCCGCCGGCGTGCCGGCGCACCGGATCGTCTTCGCCGGCGTCGGCAAGACGGAAGACGAGATGGCGGCGGCGCTCGACGCGGGCGTGCTCCAGTTCAACGTCGAATCGGAACCCGAACTGCGCAGCCTTTCGCGGGTCGCGGTGGCCAAGGGCAAGGTGGCGCCGGTCGCGCTGCGCGTGAACCCGGACGTCGATGCCCAGACCCACGCCAAGATCACGACCGGCAAGTCGGAGAACAAGTTCGGCATCGAGATCGAGCGCGCGCGCGACGTCGCACGGATCGCGCGCGGCCTGCCGGGGATTTCGCTCGATGCGGTGGCGGTCCATATCGGCTCGCAGCTCACCGCCGTCGATCCGTTCCGCGCCGCCTTCGCCCGGCTGGTCGAGCTGGTCGGGACGCTGGCCGCCGACGGCATCCGGCTGAAGCGGCTCGATCTCGGCGGCGGGCTCGGTGTCGCCTACAACCCGCAGCTCAACCAGCAGCCCGACCTTGCCGCCTATGCCGACGCGGTGCGCGCAGCCGCCAAGGCCGCCGGCCTGCCGGTGGTGCTCGAGCCGGGGCGCTGGATGGTCGCCGACGCGGGGGTCCTGCTCGCGCGCGTCATCCGCGTGAAGGACGGGCTCGCCAAGCGCTTCGTCATCGTCGACGCGGCGATGAACGAACTGATCCGCCCGACGCTCTACGAGGCGTTCCACGCCGTGCTGCCGGTGGTCAAGCACGGCCACGTTCCGCACGGCACGTTCGACGTCGTCGGGCCGATCTGCGAATCGGGCGACGTGCTGGCGCTGGGACGCGAATTGCCCGTTATGGCGGAAGGCGAGCTGGTCGCGTTGCGCCATGCCGGCGCCTACGGTGCGGTGATGTCCTCGACGTACAATGCACGGCCCCTTGCGCCCGAGATCATGGTCCGCGGCGCCGACGTGGCGGTGGTCCGCCCCCGCCAGACGGTCGAGGAGCTCATCGCGCTCGACAGGCTGCCGTCGTGGTTGGACGACAGCGCTCGCTAAATCGTTATTAAGCGGGACGGGTCTATTGTTACCGTCTTGTGGACCCGGCCGTTCATTTACGGCACAGTGGAGAGACGATGGAGCGGGTTTTGAGTCGCGCCACGTCGTCGCAGGACGTCCCTGCACCGCGGATATGGCGTGCACGACTGGCCTTGGCGTGGGAACGCCTGTGGCTCGCCTTATGGCCGGCGGTCGCGGTAGTCGGGTGCTTTTTCGCCCTGGCGCTGTTCGACCTTTTGCCGCACCTGCCCGCTTTGGCCCATTGGGGCGTGCTGGCGGCGCTTGCCGGCGCCTTCGTCGTCGCGCTGTTCTTCGCCCGCGGCGCCTTCCGCCTTCCCGGCTATTCCGCCGCCCGCCGCCGCATCGAGGTGGCGAGCGGCACCGCGCATCGCCCGCTCGCCGCACTCGACGATTCGCTCGCCAGCCGTGACGACGCGGTGAGCCGCGCCCTGTGGGCCGCGCATCGCGCCCGCGCGCTCGCGGCGGTGCGCGCCCTGCGCGTCGGCTGGCCGGAGCCCGGCCTCGCGCGGCGCGACCAGCACGCGCTGCGCGCGCTGCTCATTCTCGTTCTCGTCGTCGGCGGCGCCTCGGCCGGCTCGGACGGCGGCGCGCGGCTGCTGCGTGCGCTGACGCCCGGGGCCGCGCTGACCCCGACCCCGCCCGGCGCGCTCGATCTGTGGATCACGCCGCCGTCCTATACCGGTGCCGCGCCCATCCTGCCGCGCGTCGTCGCCGGCGCCGACGGGCCGGAACTGCTGGTGCCGGTCGGCAGCACGCTGCTCGCCCAGGTCACCGGCGGGCGCGGCGTGCCGGCGGTTTCGATCGACGATCGCCAGCAGGCCTTCGATGCCGTCGACGAGCGCGCCTTCCGCCTGTCGACGCCGATCGAGCGCGGCACGCGCCTCGTCATCCGCCAGGGCGGCACGACGCTCGGCGCCTGGCCGATGCGCGTCGTGCCGGACAATCCGCCGACGATCGCCTTCGTGCGCGCGCCGACGCCGACCTTGCGCCAGGCCCTGCGGGTCGAGTTCCGCGCCCATGACGACTACGGGCTGGCCGGGGTCGTCGCGCTGATCCGCCGCGCCCAGCGGCCGGACGGAATCGCCGACGAGACGCTCGAGCTGCCGCTGCCGCTGTCAGGCGCGCGGCTGCGCGACGACGAAGGAGCCAGCTTCCACGACCTGACCGCGCATCCCTGGGCCGGTCTGCCGGTCATCATGCGGCTGCGCGCGACCGACACCGGCAATTTCACCGGCGAGTCGGACGAAGCGCGGATCGTGCTGCCGGAGCGCGTGTTCCGCCACCCCGTCGCCCGCGCGATCGTCGAGCAGCGCAAGCAACTCGTCAGCGACCCCGGCAACCGCGTCGCGGTCAGCCGTGCGCTGCTCGCCATCGGCTCCGATCCCGGCCGGTTCTACGACGACGTCGTGGTTTTCCTGGCCCTGCGCATGAGCGCGGTGCGGCTGCTGCGCTCGCCGTCGAGCGAGACCACCGCGATCGTCCAGCAGCTGCTGTGGGACACCGCGCTGCGAATCGAGGACGGCAACCTGTCGCTCGCCGAGCGCGACATGCGCAACCTGCAGCAGCGGCTCCAGGACGCGCTCGCCAACAACGCCAGCGATGCCGAGATCGAGCGGCTGATCCAGGAACTGCGCGAGGCGATCGACCGCTATCTGCGCGCGATGATGGAGCAGGCGGCGCGCAATCCGCAGGACCTCCAGCAGCGCCAGCAGGGCGAGCGCAACCAGCGCGTCGAGCGCAACGACCTCCAGCGCATGCTCGACCAGGCGCGTCAGATGGCGCGCACCGGCGCACGCGAGGCCGCGCGCGACATGCTGCAGCGCCTGCAGGAGATGCTCGAGAACATGCGCGCCCAGGCGCAGCAGCAGCCCGGCGAGGGCGGCGAGCAGGGCGGCGAGGGCCAGCAGATGCTGCAGTCGCTGCAGGAGATGATGCAGCGCCAGCAGGGCCTCGCGGACCGCAACTTCCGCCGTTCGCAGCAGAACCGCCCCGGCCAGGGCCGTCCCGGCCAGCCCAACATGGGCCAGCGCCAGCAGGGCCAGCAGGGGCAGGGCGAGGAAGCCGGCGACGACGCAGCCGAGCAGGAGGCGCTGCGCGGCGAGCTCAGCGAGATGATGCGCCAGCTCGAAGGCATGATGGGCGAGACGCCCGGGGCCTTCGGCCGCGCCGAGCGCGCAATGCGCGACGCCGCCGAACAGCTCGGCCGCGGCAATGCCGGCCGCGCGCTGCGCCCGCAGATGGACGCGCTCGACCAGCTCCGTCAGGGCGCGCGCGAGCTGGTGCAGCGCATGCAGGAAGCGATGGCGCAGGGCGAAGGCGAGGGCGAGGGCGAGAACTCGGACCCGGCCGAGAGCCAGCGCGATCCCGCCGGGCGACCGCAGGGCAACAACGGCCAGATCTCCCCCGACGCGCGCGACGTGCGCATTCCGGGCGAGCTCGAGATCCAGCGCTCGCGCGAGATCCTCGACGAGCTGATGCGCCGCGCCGGCGAGCGCTTCCGCCCGCGCATCGAGCGCGACTACATCGATCGCCTGATCAAGCGGTTCTGAGCGCCCCCGACGACGTCCTGCAGGGGCCGGGCGCCCTCCGGCCCGGGATGCCCGGGAAACGGTTCCCTGCGCGGAGCAGGGCGGCGGCGCGAAACTGGAAAGGAATGGGGTGGGGAAGGAGCGGGCCGAAGCCCGTGACCTCCCTCCCCACCCCGGACGCCCCCGCGATGGGCGCGACGCGCGGGGCGTCGTCTTCGCCGTCTTCCGGGGACGGCGAAGCCTGATGGCGCGCTAGTGGCACGCCATGATGATGCGGAAGCCCGAGCGGCCGAGCGGCTCGCCCGTGTCCTCCAAGGCGATCGAACGCGTTTCCTCGATGATGTTGCCGTCGACACGGTCGCCGTAGCGGCAGCGATAGGCGACCTTGACGTCGGTTATGGTCGACAGGCGCGTGTCGCAGCTCTGCGCGATCTCGTTCTGGCGCTGCGTGAAGAAGGCCGGCATCGCGCCGTTGATGCGGCTGTTGATCTCGCACGTGCCATTGGCGCCGCAATACTGGCGCACCACGCCGGTGACGTTGCACACGCGGGTCGCGCGGCGATTGACCGGCGCGAGCGGGATGGTGTTCACGACGGCGCTGACGACGAAGACGGTCGCCGGCGCAGTGGCGATGCCGGGGGTCATGGCCGCCGGGGCGCTGCTCGCGGCGGGTGCCGGAGGGACGGGGCCCGGAGCCGGCGGCGTCTGCGCGGCGGCGCCTTTCGAGGCGAGCGCGAGTGCGATCGCGGCGGCTGCCAGTGCGGCGGTGCGCGTCATCCGGCTCGGCTCCCCTTCCCCTCGAAGTCTCTGCTTCCGATGCAGCCGATCTTAGGCAGGTCGCGCGTGCAGGACGTACGGTCTTCAGCGTGACAAGTTCGGGCGGGCGCGATCACAGGCCGGTCACGCGGCGCGCGGCACCTCTCGACGGAATCGGACGCGCGCGGCATTCTGGGGGCAATTCAACCGGGGGAACGCCTATGACGTCGCCGTTCGAGATCGTCGATCCGCGCTTTCGCATGCTCGTGCTGCCCAACGCCTGGGTCGAGCGGCTCTACAACGGCTGCCTGTGGGCCGAGGGGCCGGTATGGTCGGCGCAAGGCGAGTTCCTGGTGTGGAGCGACATCCCCAACGACCGCATGCTGCAATGGATCGAAGGCCTCGGCGTGCGCGTGTTCCGCCATCCCGCCAACAACAGCAACGGCAACACGCGCGACCGCGAGGGCCGGATGGTCACCTGCGAGCACGGCGCGCGTCGGGTGACCCGCACCGAGCACGACGGGTCGATCACCGTGCTCGCCGACCGCTACAAGGGCAAGCGCCTCAACTCCCCAAACGACGTCGTGGTCAAGTCCGACGGGTCGATCTGGTTCACCGATCCGCCCTACGGGATCATGTGCGACTACGAAGGCCACAAGGCCGACAGCGAGATCGGCGCCAACCATGTCTACCGGCTCGATCCGCGCTCGGGCGAACTCGCGATCGTCGCCGACGACTTCGACAAGCCCAACGGCATCGCCTTTTCGCCCGACGAGAGCCTGCTCTACGTCTCCGACACCGGCCTGTCGCATGATCCCGAGGGGCCGCGCCACATCAGGCGCTTCAAGGTCGGCGCCAAGGGCAGGCTGACCGGTGGCGACGTGTTCGCGAAGATATCCCCCGGCGTCGCCGACGGCTTCCGACTCGACGTCGACGGCAACGTATGGACGAGTGCGGGCGACGGCGTGCACTGCTATGCGCCCGACGGAACGCTGCTCGGGCGGATCAAGGTGCCGGAGGTCGTGTCGAACGTCTGCTTCGGCGGCGCGAAGCGCAACCGCCTGTTCATCACCGGCACGACGTCGCTCTACGCAGTCTATCTCGCGACCAACGGCGCGCTGCGGCCGTGAGCGGTTTCATGTCGGCGAGACCCTCACCCCCAGCGGCGCTCTCGTCGATGCGTCGGCGCTGACCCCCCCTCTCCCGCCGAGGCGGGAGAGGGGTGCAAAGCGCGATCGTTCGGAAGTGCGGTGCGGGTGAGGGTCTGGTCGGCACGCTAGCGCTGCGGCCGCGCCGCCAGCGCCTCGTCGACCGCGGCGAGGAAGTCCGCCATCTCGAAGGGCTTCGAGATCACCTTGTGGATCAGCGCCTCGAGATTGTGGGCGCGCTGGCGTTCGGCGGCGAAGCCGGTCATCAGCAGCACCGCCATGTCCGGCCAGTCCTTGGTCGCCTTGAGGGCGAGGGTGATGCCGTCCATCTGCGGCATCACGATGTCGGTCACCAGCAGGTCGAAGCGGTCGCGATGCAGCGCGTCCACCGCCTGCATGCCGTCGCCGACCGCCGTGACCGTGTGGCCGGCATGCTCGAGCGCGCGCGACACGAAGGCCCGGACGGATTCTTCGTCTTCGGCGACGAGGATGCTGGCCATCGGGCGCGCGATCTCGCCCGCTACTCGCTGACGGCGAAGACGATCGCCACGGTGGCGGCACCAGACGGCGGCCTGACCTCGGTGCGGAAATTGATCGTTTCCCCGGCGGCGATGCGCGCCGGGCCGGCGGCGAACACCCAGCTGTGGACCTCGCGCGTGCCGTCGCGAAGGACGCCGCGCAGCGCCGGCAGGTTGCGCGGGCCGTCGGATTCGTTCTTCACCCGGCCCTCGATCACCAGCATCGGCTGATTGTCGCCGGGATTGCGGCTCCAGGTCGGGCGGACGTTCTCGATCAACAGCCCCTCGGTCGCGCTCGGCACGTGGAATCCGAGCAGCTGGTAGGCCGCCCGGCTCTGCGGGAACGACGACATCACCTGCTCACGCATGCCGATCGCCGCGCCGAGGGCGATCACGACGAGAAGAAGGAGCAGCCAACCGATCGCCGTACCGACGCGACGCCGCTTGGCGCCCGGCGGCCGGAGGACATTGACGCGCGGCGGCGCGGCAGGCGCCGCCGGCGCGGCCGGTGACGCTTCCGTGTCCGGCGCGGCGGCCGGATGCGGCACGCCGAGGATCGCAGCCTCACGCAGCTCGGCGATGTTCGGTCCCTCGGGAGCAACGGCCTCGGGTGGTGGCGGCGGGGGTGGTGGCGGCGGAGGCGGAGGCGGAGGCGGAGGCGGAGGCGGAGGAGGCGGTGGCGGCGGGGGAGGCGGCGGCGGGGTGAGCGGAGCGGCAGCCGCCGCGGGCATCGCGTGCCACTCGTGGCGGCAGGCGCGGCAGCGCACGCGACGACCGTCGGCGCCGAGCGCTTCGGCGCGGACTTCGAATCCGGCTGCACAATTCGGACAAGTGAGGATCATCGATGCCCCGAGCCGCGCGATTCGCCCATGGCGCGCAAGACCTTGATCGACTTATAGGCGACGGCGTCGGCGCCTGACAAGCGACACGGGCCCCGGCGGACCGAAGATGGCGCCGGCCGCGCCCGTCCTCGCTTTCGCGCCGACGCCGTGCCATCCTCCGCCGCGCGAATGCGGACGGCTTGAAGTGGTGCGATTCGAGAATGTCGGCCTGCGCTATGGCGTCGGCCCGGAAGTCCTGCGCGATGTCTATCTCGATCTCGCGCCGGGATCGTTCCATTTCCTCACCGGCCCCTCCGGCGCCGGGAAATCGTCGCTGCTGAGCCTGCTCTATCTGTCGCGCCGGCCGACGCGCGGGCGCATCCACCTGTTCGGCCGCGATATGGCGGGCGTGAGCCGCGGTGAGCTGCCGGCGTTCCGCCGTCGCGTCGGCGTCGTCTTCCAGGATTTCCGCCTGCTCGACCACCTCACCGCGCTCGACAATGTCGGCCTGCCGCTGCGCGTCGCCGGCGTCGACGACCGCACGATCCGCACCCATGTCGGCGAGCTGCTCGCCTGGGTGGGCCTCGCCGACCGGCTCGAGGCCAAGCCGCCGACGCTGTCGGGCGGCGAGAAGCAGCGCGTGGCGATCGCGCGCGCGGTGATCACGCGGCCGCAACTGCTCCTCGCCGACGAGCCGACCGGCAATGTCGACGATCAGATTGCGCTGAAGCTGCTCACCCTGTTCGGCGAGCTGCACAGGATGGGGACGACGGTGCTCATCGCCACCCACAACCAGCCGCTGGTGGAGCGGCTCGGCCATCCCGAACTGCGTCTCGAGGGCGGCCGGCTCAACCTGCGGGAGCGTCGCGATGCCGGCTGACGCGGCAGCCGGCCCGCCGCCCGGCCCCAAGCGGCGCGACCAGACCTCGCTGCTCGAGCGCGCGCTGCGGACCGTGCTCGCCTGGACGCGCGGCGACCTGGCGCTCGCCTACGGCTCGACGCGGCTGCATCTGCCGGCCCTGGTCGCGGCGCTGGTGTTCCTGTCGGGGCTGGTGCTGGCCGGCGCGGCGACGCTGTCGGATGCGGCGCAACGCTGGTCGGCGGGCCTGGTCGGCGCGGTGACGGTGGAGATTCCGGCCGCCGCCGCGGGCGACCCGCTGGCGACCGTCGAGCGCGTGGCGCGGGTCCAGGCCGTGCTGGCGCGCACGCCCGGCGTCGCGCACGCCGAGGCGCTGCCGGCGGAGCGCATTCAGGCGCTGCTCGCGCCGTGGGTCGGTGCGGCCGATCTCTCCGGCGTGCCGCTGCCGGTCCTGATCGACGTGACGGTGGCGGGCGGCGCGACGGTCGACCTGCGCGCCCTCAACGTCGCGCTCGACGAAGCGGTGCCCGGTGCCGCCGCGGACGACCATCGCCGCTGGCTGGTCGGACTCGGCCGCCTGGCGCGGCTGGCGCTCGCGGTGGCGCTGGTGCTCGTCGCGGTGGTGACGATCGCGACCGCCGGCGCGGTCGCTTTCGCGACCCGCGCGGGCCTCGCGCTGCACGAGCAGGCCATCGACCTCCTGCACCTGATCGGAGCGCCGGACGGCTACATCGCGCGGCAGTTCTCGCGGCGCGCGCTGCTGATGGGGCTCGCCGGCGGCGCGCTGGGCTGGCTCGCGGCGACGCTCGCGGTGCTGATGATCGCCCAGGCGGCGCAGGCGATCGATCCCGGGCTGCCACTGCCCGGGTTGCTCGGCCTGGCGCCGATGCTCAAGCTGCTGATCCTCGTACCCGCCGCCGGCTTCGTGGCGATGGCGAGCGCGCACTGGACCGTGCGGCGCGCGCTCGCGCGGCTGCCATGAGCGGCAGCGCGCCTGTCTCGCCGCCCGTCCGCCGCCGGCGCAGCCGGCTCGTGCGCGCGCTGGGCACGATGCTGTCGGGGTTCGCGATCGCGTGGTGCGTCGGCTTCGCGTGGTTCGCGGAGGACATGCCGCGCGAACCGGCGAGCCAGGACACCAGCGCCGACGGCATCGTCGTGCTGACCGGCGGGGCGTCGCGGCTGCGCGCCGGGCTCGACCTGCTCGCCGCGGGGCGCGGTCGCAAGCTCTTCGTCTCCGGCGTCTATCGCGGCGTCGACGTGAGCGAGCTGCTGCGCGTCGCACGCCAGCGTCCAGACGCCGTGGAATGCTGCATCGTGCTGGGCCACGAGGCCGACAACACGCGCGGCAACGCGATCGAGACGCGCGACTGGGCGGGACGCGAGGGCTTCGCGTCGCTCGTCGTCGTGACCGCCAACTACCACATGCGCCGCGCGCTGCTCGAGTTCCGCCGCGCGATGCCCGAGATGCGCCTGGTCCCCCACGCGGTGGCGCCGGAGGCCTTCCGCCGCAGCGACTGGTGGCAGTGGCCGGGCACGCTGTCGCTGATCGCGATCGAGTATACGAAGTACCTGGTCGCGCTCGCCCGGCCCTTCCTGCCCGAACGAATCGGAATCGACCTCTCATGACTGCGCTGCGCTCGATCGTCTTCAACGTGTTCTTCTTCGCGGTGACGGGGCTGTCGTCGATCGTGGTCGGCATGCCGGCCCTGCTGCTGCCGCGCCGCTTCGCCGCATTCGCGATCCGGATCTGGGCGCGCACCGTCCTGGGCGCGCTTCGATGGACGGTCGGGCTGGACTGGGAGCTGCGCGGCGATGCGCGCGCGCTCGCCCGGCCCGGCGTGCTCGCCGTCAAGCACCAGTCGACCTGGGACACGATCGTGTTCTTCGCGATCGCGTCCGATCCCGCCTACGTGCTGAAGAAGGAGCTGCTGCTGATTCCCTTCTATGGCTGGGTCTCGATCAAGGCCGGGATGATCGGCGTCGATCGCGGCAAGGGCGGGGCGGCGATCCGCGCGATGACGAAGGGCGCCAAGCGCGCCATCGCCGACGGACGCCAGGTGGTGATCTTCCCGCAGGGCACGCGCGTCGCGCCGGGCGCGGCGGTGCCCTATCATCCCGGCGTCGCCGCGCTCTACGGCCAGCTCGACGTGCCGGTCACGCCGGTTGCGCTCAATTCCGGGCTGTTCTGGGGGCGCCGCAGCTTCGTCAAGCGGCCCGGCCGGATCGTCGTCGAGATCCTGCCGCCGATCCCGCCCGGCCTCGACCGCAAGACGTTCATGACCACGCTCGAGACGGCGATCGAGACCGCGAGCGCGCGCCTCGCCGCCGAAGCGGCGCGCTGACGGCGCGGAGGAGCGATCGGATGCGGCGCTGGCGGCGGCGAATCCTGTGGGGGCTCCTCATCGTGGTGGCGCTGCCGCACCTCGCGATTCTCGCCTATCGCGTCGTCCCGCCGCCGGTGACGCCGCTGATGCTCATGCGGGTCGCGCAGGGCCACGGCCTCACCAAGACGTGGGTGCCGCTCGACGCCATCTCGGCGTGGCTGCCGCTGGCGGTGATCGGGGCGGAGGACAACCGCTTCTGCGCCCATGGCGGCGTCGACTGGGTCGAACTGCGCGAGGCCTGGGCGGAGTACCGCTCGGGCGAGCGCGTGCGCGGCGCGTCGACGATCACCATGCAGCTCGCGCGCAACCTGCTGCTGTGGCCGGGCCGCGACGTCGTGCGCAAGGCGATCGAGATCTATCTCGCCGTCGTCATCGAGGCGCTGTGGCCGAAGCGCCGGATCATGGAAGTCTACCTCAACATCGTCGAATGGGGACCCGGGCTCTACGGCGCCGAGGCGGCGTCGCGCGCCTATTTCCGCCGGCCCGCGGACCAGCTCTCCGCGCAGCAGGCGGCGCTGATGGCGGTGGTCCTGCCCAATCCGCGCGAATGGCGCCCCGACCGCGCGACAAGCTATCTCGAGCAGCGCGCGGCGACGACGCGGCTGCGCATCGACCAGCTCGGCCCGCGCCTGCTCGACTGCGCACGCTGAGCCGGACGTTTCAGCGCGCGCGGTGCCGTGCCGCCATCGCCGCCAGTTCGGCGGCCAGCTCGGCCCGCCAGGTCTCGGGCGCGACCAGTTCCGCCCCGGGCCCGAGCCAGCGAAGCAGCGCAAAGGCGTGTTCGCGCGATTCGCCGATCGTCATCAGTACGGCGCCGTCCTCTGACTTGGCGAACTCGGCGTGCGCGAAGTACCAGTCGGCGCGCAGCCGCGCCGCCTGGTCGGGCCGCATGCGGATCCGCACCGGGTCCTCGCCGGCCCATTGGCGGATCGCGCCGTCGAGCCAGTCGCGGCCGAGGAAGCGGCGGACATCGAATGCGGTGTCGGGTGCCACCCGCATGCGCGTCGCCGCGATCGTCGCGACGCGGTCGGCGCGCCACATCCGCGGGCGGCGATCGTCGGACGGCCTGCCGACGAGGTACCACCTGTCGCGATCCCACAGGACGCCGAGCGGCTCGACGTCGCGCTCGCGCGCGGCGGCGCCGGTGCGCGCGCGATAGGGCGTACGGTAGGCGAGCGTCACGCGCACGCCGTCGAGCACTGCCTTGAGGAAGACGTCGGTCACCCGCGCCACGGCCGCGCCGGCGAGCGGCCCGTCGAACTCGGGATGGAAGGCGTCGTGCGGCGGCGCCTCGAAGGCGAAGCGGCGGCGGGTTTCGCCGAGCAGCGGATGCAGCGTCTTTGGCAGCACGCCGACCAGCTTGCGCGACGCGGTCTCGAGCTCGGCCGCGAGCGGCGTCGCGCGCAAGCTCTGCAGCAGCGTGAGCGCGAGCAGGAGCGATGCCGCTTCGTCGCGGGTGAAGGCGACCGGCGGCAGGAAGTAGCCTTCGTGAAGGCGATAGCCGCCGGTGGCGCCGCGATCGGCATAGACCGGCACGCCGAGCGCGCTCAGCAGGTCGACGTCGCGGTAGATCGTGCGCACCGACACCTCGAAGCGCGCGGCCAGCGCCGGCGCGGTGATCGGCCTGCCGTCGCCGAGCAGCAGCAGGATGCCGAGCGCACGATCGAGACGTGTCATCGGAACTGTCTCCGCCGGTACCGTCGTGATGGCGGCAATACTGACACCGATGTGAAGAAAAATCCTCGGGGAACGCAGATTTCTAGATCAATCCTGACACGATGCTGGCAGGTCGCGCGGCGTAGAGTGGTCCGGCGCCGGCGATTCGGCGCAGTGGATGCAGGAGAACGTTATGATGGCTTGTGAAGCGATCGACCTCGAGCGGCCGGCACAGGGTGCGGCCCGGCGGGCCGGATCGGGACGCGTCGCACGGCTGGTCACGGCGCTGCTGCGCCTGTTGCACGCGTGGCGCGAGCGTGCATGGTTGCGTCGGGAACTGCCGATGATCGACGCGCGCATGCTGCGCGACATCGGCTTGACGCGCGCCGAGCTCGAGGGCGAGGCGGAAAAGCCATTCTGGCGGCTTTGAGGCGAGGGGAGGAGCACGCGATGTACACGGTGATCGGAAAGCCGGGCTGGGGCTCGGCCATTGTCGAAGCGGCGCTGGTCCAAGCGGGGCAGCCATACCGCACGGAGGACGTCGACCCGACCCAGCCGGGCCCGGCGCGCGACCGCCTGCTTGCGCTCAATCCGCTCGGCCAGGTGCCGACGGTGCTGATGCCGGACGGATCGGTCATGACCGAAAGCGCCGCGATCGTGCTGCACCTCGCCGATGTCGCGCCCGGGTGCGGGCTGGCACCCGCGGCCGACGATCCGCTGCGGCCCGCGTTCCTGCGCTGGCTCGTCTTTCTGGTCGCCGCGATCTACCCGACCTTCACCTATGGCGACGATCCCGGGCGCTGGGTCGATGGGGAGGCCGCGGCCAAATCGCTGCGCGCCCACACCGATGCGCACCGCGAGGCGTCATGGCGCCAGGTCGAGGCGGCCGCCGCGATGCCGTGGTTCCTCGGGGCGCAGTTCTCGGCGCTCGATATCTATATCGGCGTGATGACCCGATGGCGGCCGCGGCGCGATTGGTTCGCCGCGCAGTGTCCCAAGCTGACGGCAATCGCAGCGGCGGCAGAGCGGCGGCCGGACCTTGCGCCGGCATGGCGGCGGAACGTCGTCTGAGACGGAGATTGTCCACAGGAGCAGGTCGCGCGGCCTGAACCTGTGGACGGCAGCCGGCGTCGCCTCGGGATAAGTCGGATAAGTGGTGCGCATCAAGGCATTCGTGCTGGCGAAACTGTGTGGAAACATTTCGGGAACATCGCGATTGACCGGTCGGGGCCTGCGGCCTAGAGTCAGAAGGCCGGCCGCGCAGCGCCCGGACCGCCGCTATTCTCGAGGACCCGTGATGACGCCGATCGCTGCCGTCTCCCAGCAGATCTGGGACATGAAGTATCGCCTGAAGGGGCCGGACGGCGCGCCGATCGACCGGACGATCGAGGAGACGTGGAAGCGCATCGCGGTGGCGCTCGCCGGGCCCGAAGCCGACCTGCCGGCCTGGACCACGCAGTTCGCGAGCGCGCTTGACGGCTTCAAGTTCCTGCCCGCGGGCCGCATCGTCGCCGGAGCCGGCAGCGGGCGCAGCGTGACGCTGTTCAACTGCTTCGTCATGGGCACGATCCCGGACGACATGTCGGGCATCTTCGCGCATCTGCGCGAGGCGGCGCTGACGATGCAGCAGGGCGGCGGCATCGGCTACGACTTCTCCTCGCTGCGCCCCAAGGGTGCGCCGGTGAAGGGCGTGGGCGCCGACGCCTCGGGCCCGCTCTCGTTCATGGACGTGTGGGACGCGATGTGCCGCACGATCATGTCGGCGGGCCATCGCCGCGGCGCGATGATGGCGACGCTCGCCTGCGACCATCCCGACATCGAGGCGTTCATCGAGGCCAAGCGCGAGCCGGGCCGGCTGCGCATGTTCAATCTTTCCGTCCTCGTCACCGATGCGTTCATGCGCGCGGTCCGCGAGGATGCGCCGTGGCAGCTCGTGTTCGGCGGCACGGTCTACAAGACGGTGCGCGCCCGCGCGCTGTGGGACACGATCATGCGCTCGACCTTCGCCTTCGCGGAGCCGGGCGTGATCTTCATCGACCGCATCAACCAGCGGAACAACCTCCACTACTGCGAGACGATCCGTGCGACCAACCCGTGCGGCGAGCAGCCGTTGCCGCCCTACGGCGCGTGCCTGCTCGGCTCGCTCAATCTCGCGGCGCTGATCCGCGATCCGTTCACCGAGAGCGCGCGGCTCGACGAGGCGGAGTTCGACCGGCTGGTGCCGCTCGCGGTGCGGATGATGGACAACGCGATCGACGTGTCGCGCTTCCCGCTGCCCGAACAGGCGCGCGAGGCCAAGGCGAAGCGGCGCATCGGGCTCGGCGTCACCGGTCTCGCCGACGCGCTCATCATGATGCGCGCGCGCTATGGCAGCGAGCCGGCGGTCGACCTGACGCGGCAGTGGATGCGCCGGCTGCGCCGCGGGGCCTATCTCGCCTCGATCGAGCTCGCCAAGGAGAAGGGCGCCTTCCCGCTGTTCGACGCCGAGCGCTTCGTTGCCGGGGAGAACATCGCGGCGCTCGACGAGGACATCCGCGCCGCGATCGCGAAGCACGGCATCCGCAACGCGCTGCTCACCTCGATCGCACCCACCGGCACGATCTCGCTGCTCGCCGACAACATCTCCTCGGGCCTCGAGCCGGTGTTCTCGTTCAGCTATCAGCGCAACATCCTCAACCCCGACGGCACGCGCCGGACGGAGGAGGTCAGCGACTTCGCCTATCGGCTCTATCGCCGGCTCTACGGCGAGAGCGCGCCGCTGCCCGAGTATTTCGTCGACGCCCAGCGCCTGACCCCGGCCGAGCACGTGGTGATGCAGGCGGCGGTGCAGGAATTCGTCGACGCCTCGATCTCCAAGACCATCAACTGCCCCGAGGACATCTCCTTCGAGGCGTTCAAGGACGTCTACCTGCAGGCCTACGAACTTGGCTGCAAGGGTTGCACGACCTACCGGCCGAACGAGGTCACCGGCTCGGTGATGTCGGTCCGCGACGACAAGAAGAAGGGCGAGCCGGTGCAGCAGGTGCTGCCGCTCGCCAAGCCGCAGCCGCGCATGGCCGACCAGTACGAGGCCGGCGTCGTCTACATGACCAAGCCGCTCGACCGGCCGGAGGCGCTGCCCGGGCGCACCTACAAGGTGCGCTGGCCCGATTCGGAGCATGCGATCTACATCACCCTCAACGACATCGTGCAGGACGGGCGGCGCCGGCCCTTCGAGGTCTTCATCAACTCCAAGAACATGGAGCACTACGCCTGGACGGTCGCGCTCACGCGCATGATCTCGGCAGTGTTCCGGCGCGGCGGCGACGTGTCCTTTGTGGTCGAGGAGCTCAAGGCCGTGTTCGATCCGCGCGGCGGCCAATGGATGGCGGGCCGCTACGTGCCCTCGCTGCTCGCCGCGATCGGCGAGGTGATCGAGCGGCACATGATCGACATCGGCTTCCTGCAGCCCGGCCACCAGGTGGCGAGCGATCCTGCCGCGGCGCTCATCGAGGCGACCTCTGGCGGCATCGCGCAGGGCGATGGCGCGTCCACCGGCGGCTCCGCCGCGGCCGCGCCGACGTTCCAGTCGCCGCCGCGCATGAGCGGCGCCCGCCACTGCCCGAAATGCGGCAGCCCGACGCTGATCCGCATGGAAGGCTGCGACACCTGCTCGAGCTGCGGCTATTCGAAATGCGCGTGACCGTGCCGCGATGGCGGGCCTGACGGCGATGCAAGGCGCAGCGGACGGCACCGTCACGGCCGGACCGTCGCAGGAGGCGTTGGAGATCGCATTGCGCGACGGCGGCGTCGTGACGCTGCGTCCGGTGACGCCGGAAGACCGCGAGCGCATCGTCGAAGGCTTCGGACGGCTGTCGCCGGAATCGCGCCGGCTGCGCTTCCACGAGCCGCGCCAGTCGCTGACTGCAGCCGAGCTCGAGTTCCTGACCACGATCGATCAGGACCGTCACGTGAGCTGGTGCGCGTGCCTGCCGGACGGGACCGGGGTGGGCATCGCCCGGTATGTCATTGACGCCGACGAGCGCGGCGCGGAGATCGCGATCGCCGTCATCGATGCGCATCAGCATCGCGGCATCGGCCGCGCCCTGCTGCGCCGCCTTGCCGAAATCGCGCAAGCACGCGGGATCGTGACCTTCCATGCGACGGTGCTGGCCGAGAATCGCGCGATGCTCGCGCTGATCGAAAGGATCTCGGCGCGCGCGGTAGCGACGGAAGGCGTCCTGCGGATCGAGGTTCCAGTCGCCGCGGTCCTCACTCTGCCGCTCTGAACGGCAAATTTCGCCGTCACGTTGCCCGCCATTGAGGCAACGGCAGGTCGCTCGCCGCAGGACGCATCGCCCGCGATCGGGCGGCAGTTCGCGTTCGGATTGCGATTCGCGCCGGAAGTTCCGATTCGCCGCCGCCCTGCGCCGACGTCTCCGGTGCGATACAACCTTTAGATGTTCCCGCGTACCCGCCGACCTGTGCCGAAGAATTGAGCAGTGCCGGGCTGTGACGTCGCGGTAAGTGCGACGCCCCAGCGACAAGACGTCGCTCGCCGATCGAGCGACGTCTCCGAATGCATCGTCGGTCGCCGTCGCATTAATCCGGCATTAAGCGGCGGAATTCTACAACCGCCGTGGTGACTGCAATTCGAACCTATCCATCTGCGACGAGCCCACTATGTCTGCACAAGCCGCTCCTGCACCGTCCTCTGCCGAAGGCGCCGCGAATCCCGAGCGGGTCGTCGCGCTGACCGGCGACGTCAAGCGCACCGCGACCGAAAAGATCGCCGAGATCCAGAAGGTCACCAGCCGCACCAAGATCCTGGCACTCAACGCGCTGATCGAGGCGGCGCGCGCCGGCGATTCCGGACGCGGCTTCGCCGTCGTGGCCAACGAGGTGAAGTCGATCTCGGAGGAGATCGCCAACATCGCCAAGACGCTGGAGGCCGAGTTGACCGCCCAGGTCGCGGCGCTCGACCGGCTCGGTCACGGGCTCGTTCAGAACGTGCGCGGTCGGCGCCTCGTCGACCTCGCGCTCAACGGCATCGAGATCATCGACCGCAATCTCTATGAGCGCACCTGCGACGTCCGCTGGTGGGCGACCGACAGCGCCGTCGTCGCCTGCGCCCAGGTGCAGACGCCGGAGACCGCCGCTTTCGCGGCCGAGCGGCTCGGGGTCATCCTGGCCGCCTATACCGTCTATCTGGACCTGTGGATCTGCGATCCGCGGGGCCGCGTCATCGCCAACGGCAGGCCGTCGCGCTATCCCGCCGCGCGCGGCGGCGACGTCGCCGGCGAGACGTGGTTCGCCGACGCCATGGCGACGCGCAGCGGCGACGATTTCGCGGTCGCCGACATCACGACCTGCGCCGCACTCGACGGCGCGCCGGTCGCGACCTACGCCACCGCGATCCGCGAGGGCGGCGCCGCGAACGGCAAGGTTGTCGGCGTGCTCGCGGTGCATTTCGACTGGGGCCCGCAGGCGCAGGCTGTCGTCGACGGCGTGCGCCTGGGCGACGACGAGCGCGCGATCACGCGCGTGCTGTTGCTCGACGCCAATCATCGCGTCATCGCCGCGTCCGACAAGTCCGGCCTGCTGCGCGAGCGCTTCGACCTGCGCACCGAGGGGCGCGAGTCGGGGACGTATCTCGACGCGTCGGGCGCGACGGTCGGCTTCGCGCGCACCCCGGGCTACGAAACCTATCGCGGGTTGGGCTGGTACGGCTGCCTCGTCCAGGCGCGCCGCACCGGCGACTGATCCCTCACGGGTGCAGCGCAAGGCCCTTGAGGACCGAGTCGACGGTCTTGCGCCCGTCGTGCAGTGCCAAACCGACGAGGTTCTGGTCGGCGGCGGCGACCGCCCTGACCGCGGCGCGATTGGCCTCGTCGTGGCCGGTCGCGAACATCGGCTCGGTATAGATCGCCATTCGCACATTGCGCTCGCGCCCGCGATCGAACGCACGGCGCAGCGCCGCGCCGTCGCCCGCGAAGACCAGGACCGGCTGGCGGAACAGCGGCAGATAGCGCCCGCCGTCCGCATCCTCGTAGGGCGCGCCGATGATCGCGGCGTCGCTGGCGGCGATCGCGCCGGCAAGGAACGCCGTGACGTTGAGCTTCTGCCAGGCGGCGAGATCGCCGCGGACCGCGATGGCGATCTTGGTGTCGAACCTCATGGGGGATCGGGTAGCGCGAAGGGCCGGAGCCGGTCTTGAACGGATGTGCGCTGGCGCCGGCTGACCCCGGCTGGCAGGATCCCGCCATGGGCGAACGGGACCGCGAATGGGTCGACTTCGCACGCGACGGTGCGACCGGGATCGCGCGGCTGCGCGCCCGTTTCGTGCGCCACCGCTACGATCGCCATTCGCATGACGACTATGCGATCGGGATGACCGAGGCCGGGTCGCAGACTTTCGACTGCCGCGGCGGACGCCATACGACGCGGCCAGGCGCGCTGACGCTGTTCAACCCCGGCGAACTCCATGACGGCCGCGCGACCGGCACCGATGGCTTCGTCTATCGGATGCTCTACGTCCCGGTCGCGACCATGCGGGCGCTCGCCGGCGACGTGCTCGCGCGCGACGGGCACGAGCCGCTCTTCGCGTCGCCGCTGGCCTGCGATCCGGCCACGGCGGCGGCCATCACCGCGGCATTCGATGCACTTGCGACGGACGATGCCATGGCGCGCGGCGAAATGCTGGCAATGCTGGCCGCGCGGCTGCTCGAACGCCATGCCGGGATCCGCGTGGCAGACGACACGCGCGCGAGCTCGGCAAGCCTGCTGCGCGCGCGCGCGCTGATCGAGGCGCATTGCGCCGAGCCGACCGACCTGTCGGCAATCGCGCGGGAGGCCGGCCTGAGCCGCTTCCACCTCGCCCGCGCGTTCCGCCGCCGCTTCGGCATGAGCCCGAGCGAATTCCGCCGGCTGCGCCGCCTCGACCGCGCGCGCGGCCTCCTCGCGCGCGGCGCTGCGCCGTGCGAGGCCGCGGCGGATGCGGGCTTTGCCGATCAGGCGCATCTCACGCGGCTGTTCAAGCGCGCCTATGGCGTCACGCCTGGGCAATACCGGCGCGCCACCGCCTGAGGCGTCCGCCGACGGCGCCACGGCATCGTCGGCAATTAACCCTCAAAAGTGCCGATTTTTCGCGAAATTCTTGCGGCACCGTTCCGCACATCGCAGTGAGTCGATTCACTCCGTTAACTATTTGCCGCGATGGAACTCCTTCGAGCGCACGGCGGACGCTCCTAGCATTTCGCCATCGCTGCGCGCCTGCGGACTGCGCGGCCTGATCTTCGGAGGTCCTCCATGGTTGCTCCTGTCGGCGTGAAATACAAAGGCACGTTCTACGGCGACAACTACATCGGCGGCGACGGCGACGACTCCATCTGGGGCGGCAACGGCGACGATCGCCTCGACGGCGGCATCGGCAACGACTGGATCGCGGGCGAGAGCGGCAACGATACGCTGGTCGGCGCACTGGGCGCGGACTCGCTCTACGGCGGCTGGGGCAACGACCAACTCGACGCCGGCGAGGGCAACGACGTCGCCAGCGGCGAACAAGGCGACGATTCGCTTGACGGCGGCGGCGGCAACGACTGGCTTTCGGGCGACGGCGGCGCAGATACGATTCTCGGCGGGCTCGGCGCCGACTCGCTGTTCGGCGGATGGGGCAACGATTCGCTGGAGGGGGGGGACGGCAACGACCTCGTGAACGGCGGCCAGGACAACGACGTCGTCGCGGGCGGCGCCGGCGACGATCAATTGAGCGGCGACAGCGGCGACGACCAGCTCGACGGCGGCGGCGGCCGCGACATGCTGCTCGGTGGCTGGGGGGCCGACGTCCTCGCCGGCGGCGCCGACGACGACGTTCTCTCGGGCGGCGAAGGCAACGACCAGCTCGACGGCGGCGACGGCAACGACTGGGTGAACGGCGACGCGGGCAACGACACGCTGCTCGGCGGTCTCGGCGCCGACGTTCTCGGCGGCGGCTGGGGCGACGATTCGCTCGACGGCGGCGAGGGCAACGACGTCCTCAACGGCAGCCACGGCGACGACGTCCTGGCCGGCGCAGGCGGCGACGATCAGCTCATCGGCGACGTCGGCAACGACCAGCTCGACGGCGGCGAGGGCAACGACACGCTGATCGGCGGCTGGGGCAACGACCAGCTGGTCGGCGGCGCCGGCAACGACTCGCTCGACGGCGGTCAGAACGACGACAATCTCGACGGCGGCGAGGGCAACGACCTGCTTTCTACCGGCGACGGCGACAATTTCGCGGCCGGCGGTGCCGGCGACGACACGCTGATCGGCGGCTGGGGCATCGACCAGCTGGACGGCGGCGATGGAAACGACGCGATGAGCGGCGGGGCCGGCGACGACTCGCTGCTGGGCGGCCTCGACGACGACTGGCTGAGCGGCGACGTGGGCAACGACCGTCTCGAAGGCGGCGAGGGCGCGGACACGCTGCTCGGCGGCTGGGGCAACGACGGTCTCCGCGGCGACGCCGGCAACGACTCGATCGAGGGCGCGGACGGCGACGACAATCTCGACGGCGGCGACGGCGACGATCGGCTCGCCGGCGGCTCGGGCCATGACGAGATCTTCGCCGGCGCCGGCAATGACCGGATCGACGGCGGCGACGGCGACGACCAGCTCTATGGCGACGACGGCGACGACCTGTTCGTCGGCGGGCGCGGCAGCGACACGATGGAAGGCGGCATGGGGGCCGATCGCTTCGAGATCGGCGTGCACAGGTTCGACGGCAGCGACCCGGACGGCGGCCCCGACGTGATCACCGACCTCGAGATCGACCCCGCGGCGCACGATGTCGTCGACCTGTCGCGGGCCTTCGCCGAACTCGGCCTGAGCTTCGCCACCGCACAAGAGGCGATGGACCAGGGCTATCTGCGCGTGGTCAGCGTCGGCAACGGCGACACGCTTGAGACCCAGGTCCAGATCGCCGACGGTGGCAACTGGACCGCGGTCGGCGTGCTGGAAAGCGTGGTTCCGCAGGACGTCGGGGCGTGGATGTTCGAGGTCTGACGCCGCGGCCGGATCGCCCGCCAGCCGCTCAACTCCTGCCCGGGAGCGGGTGGCCCGGCATCAGCTTGTAGGGATGCACGCAGCCGGGCAGGGCGGCGATGCGGTCGAGCCAGCGCCCGATGTGCTGGAACTCCCCGGTCCAGCTGATGCCGATCTCGTCCGGCCAGAACAGGTAGCCGCACATCGAGATGTCGGCGATGGTGGGGCGCCCTCCGAGCGCGAAATCGTTCGTCGCCAGATGGTCGTTGAGGATGCCGAGCGCGGTGCGCGAGCGCTGGCGCAGGAAGGCGGTCACCTCGGTCTCGCCGGTCCTGGCCAGCGCGAGCATGAATCGCAGCGTCGCCGTGTAGCTGGTGAGCTTGTGGTTGTCGAACAGCAGCCAGCGCAGGATCTCGCGCCGCTCGTCGTCGTTCGACCAGCCGAACTTCCCGAAATGCTGGGCGAGATAGTCGAGGATGACCGCCGACTGGCTCAGGCGCCGCGTGCCGTGTTCGAGCACCGGCACTTCCCCCATCGGGTTGATGCGGCGGAACTCGGGCGTGCGCGTCTCGCCGTTGAAATAGTCGACGAAGCGCGGGCGCCAGTCGGCGCCGCAGAGATTGAGCATCAGCGCCGCCTTGTAGGCGTTGCCGGACTGCGCAAAGCAGTAGAGCGTGAATTCCGCCATGGCCGATCCCGCGATGGTCGCCTCAGGCCGATGCGAGTTCCAGCGAGCGCCTTGTCGCGGCGGCGACCGCGCGCACCATCAGCGCCTGCAATCCCTCGTCGGCCATCAGGATCGCGAGCGCCGCCGCGGTCGTGCCCTTGGGCGACGTCACCGCTTCGCGCAGCGCCGCGGGCGCTGCGGCGCTGCGGTGAAGCAGCTCGCCCGATCCCGTCACCGTGACGCGCGCGAGCCGTGCGGCAAGATCGGCCGGCAGGCCCTGGGCGATGCCGGCGGCAGTCAGCGCTTCGACCAGCAGGAATACATAGGCGGGGCCGCTGCCGGACAGCGCGGTCGCCGCGTCGATCAGCGCTTCGTCCTCGACCCAGCCGACTTCGCCGACCGCCTCGAGCAAGGTCTGCGCCTGCGCGCGCTGCGCCGCGCCGACATGGGCGTTGGCGCAGGCGACGGTGATGCCGCGGCCGACCTGCGCCGGCGTGTTGGGGATGGTGCGCACGACCGCTACGGCCTCACCGAGCAGGCGCGCGAAGGCGGCGAGCGTCTTGCCGGCCGCGATCGACACGAACAGCGCGCGCGCGAAGCGGCGATAGGCCGGCAGGTTGGCGTCGATCGTCTGCGGCTTGAGGGCGATGAGCACGACCGAAGGCGAGAAGCCGGCCGGGATGGCCTCCGGCCGGTCGACGATCGTGACGCCCGGCTTGCCGCGGAAGGCGGCAACGGCGTCGGCGTTGGGCTCGACGGCGACGAAGGGGCCGGCGACGCCGCGCTCGAGCCAGCCGGTCAGCAGCGCGCCGCCCATCTTGCCGCAGCCGATCAGCAGCAAGCCCTGGCCTGACTGGTCGCTGCCCGCTGAACCCAGCGCGCCCGGCATGGTCCGATCAGGCTTCCCCGACGGGATCGATGCAGGCGGCCGCGACCGCTTCGGTCGGGTCCTTGCCGCCCCAGATCACGTACTGGAACGCCGGGAAGAATCGCTCGCATTCGGTGAGCGCGACCTCGATCATGTCCTCGACCTGCTCGACGGTCATGCCGCGCGCGCCGCGCAACGGCACGGCGTGCCGGAACATCGCGACGCCTTCATCGGAAGTGAGGTCGAAATGGCCGAGCCACATCCGCTCGTTGGCGAGCGCGACCAGCTCGAGCACCGAACCGCGGCGATGATTGGGAACCTTGAAGTCGAGGGCACAGGTGAACTGGAGCGCGCTGATCTCGCTGTTCCAGGCGAAGTGGACACGGTATTCGTCCCAGCGGCCATGAAGCTGGGCGACCAGCTCGTCGTCCCCGCCGCGCTCGAAGGGCCATTCGTTCGCGGTGGCGATCTCCTCGATCAGGTCCACCGGATTGTGGACGATCTCGACTCGGGATCCGGCGACGTATTCCATGTCTCGCGTCCTTCCCGGCAAAGGCGCTTAGCGGCGTTGATGCCGCCTGGCAGACGGGCCGGAACCGAACGGCAACGACCTGCACACCATTGATTCGACGGTGCCAGACGGGAGTCTGCGGTGCAACAAAATAAAGCGTGTGCGTCGCAACAAAAAGCAATAGGTTGTGGATTATCGGTTCGTTCCGACGGGCGGCTCGACCGCCGCGGAAGCCGGCGGCGCGAGCTTCGCTTCGACCGCGGCGAGGCGCGCCTTGAGGTCCTCGGCGTCGTTGCGCGCCTTGGCGGCCATCGCCTTGACGGCCTCGAACTCCTCGCGCGTCACCATGTCGGCCGATTTGAGCAGGCGCTCCATGCCGGCACGGAACTGGGATTCGAACTCGGCGCGGACGCCGCCCAGCGCGCCGAGCGCACCGCTCGCAGCGCGCGCGATGTCGTCGAGGATGCGATTGTCGAACTGCATGATGACGCGATTATGGGAAGCCGGGAGCCTCGTTGCAACATCAGCCATGCCCGCCTATAAACCCGCGGCGATCCGGCGCAGCGCGAAGGACGGGGTTCAGGCATGATCGTGGTCACCGGCGGCGCCGGTTTCATCGGCTCCAACCTCGTCGCGGCGCTCGAGACGCGGGGGCGCGACGATGTCGCGATCTGCGACCGCCTCGGTACCGGCGCCAAATGGAAGAACATCGCCAAGCGCGGGCCCGCTGACATCGTTGCGCCGGAGCGGCTGTTCGACTTCCTCGGCGCCTACGGCCGCGAGGTGGAGGCGATCGTGCACCTCGGCGCGATCTCGACGACGACCGAAACCGACGTCGACCTGATCCTGTCCGAGAATTTCCGGCTGTCGATGGCGCTGTGGTCGTGGTGCGCGCGCCAGGGCAAACGGCTGATCTACGCGTCGTCGGCGGCAACCTACGGCGACGGCAGCGCGGGCTTCGACGACGATGCGTCCGCGCAGGCGCTGGCGAAGCTGCGGCCGCTGAACCCCTATGGCTGGAGCAAGCACATCTTCGATCGCCGCGTGACGGCGCTGCAGGGGACGGATGCGCCTCGTCCGCGGCAATTCGTCGGGCTGAAGTTCTTCAACGTGTATGGGCCCAACGAGTATCACAAGGGCGCGCAGCGATCGGTCGCGCACCAGCTTTGGGAACGTGCGCGCGCCGGCGAACCCGCGCGCCTCTTCCGCTCGCACAATCCGGCCTTCGCGGATGGCGCCCAGCTGCGCGATTTCATCTGGGTCGACGACTGCGTCGACGTGATGCTGTGGTTCCTGGACAATCCGGAGCGAAGCGGCCTCTACAACGTCGGCACCGGCAAGGCGCGCAGCTTCCTCGATCTCGCGCGCGCGACCTACATGGCCGCCGGCCGCAATGCCGCTGTGGAGTTCGTCGATGTTCCGGCGGCGCTCCGGGCGCAGTACCAGTACTTCACCGAGGCACGGATGGAACGGTTGCGCGCCGCCGGCTATGCCAGGCCCTTCACCTCGCTCGAGGACGGGGTGACGCAGTATGTCCGGATCCTCGATTCGAGCGACCCCTATCGATGAACATCGTCACGCCCCTGCTGCTCGAGTTCCCGCGCATCGATCCCGTCGCGATCGCGATCGGGCCGTTCGCGATCCGTTGGTACGCGCTCGCCTACATCGCCGGGATCGTGCTGGGCTGGCAGCTGATGAAGGTGATCGCGCGCCGGCCGCCGAAGCTGATGACGGATGAGCAGTGCGACGACTTCGTGACCTGGTGCACGCTCGGCATCGTGCTCGGCGGGCGCCTCGGCCAGGTCCTGTTCTACCAGCCCGGCTACTACTTCTCGAATCCGCTCGAGATCCTGATGGTGTGGAAGGGCGGCATGGCCTTCCACGGCGGGCTGCTCGGCGTCTTCGCCGCGATCTGGTGGAGCGGCCGGCAGACCGGCGCCGGCTTCCTGCGCGTCGGCGACGTCGTCGCATCGGTGGTGCCGATCGGACTGTTCTTCGGCCGCATCGCCAATTTCGTGAATGGGGAATTGTGGGGGCGCGTGGCGGACGTGCCATGGGCAATGGTGTTCCCCGATGCCGGCCCGTGGCCGCGCCATCCGAGCCAGCTCTACGAGGCCGGCCTCGAAGGGCTGGCGCTGTTCGCGCTGATGATGGTGCTGGTCTTCCGCACCCGCCTGCGCGAGCGCCCCGGTTTCATCGGCGGCGTGTTTCTCGTCGGCTACGCGCTCGCGCGCTCGGTGTGCGAGTTCTTCCGCGAGCCCGAGGTCGAGGACGTCTTCGGCCTCATCACCATGGGGCAGTTCCTGTCGCTGCCGATGATCCTCGGCGGGCTCTACCTGATGATCGCGGCGCGGCCGATCAAGCGGCCGGTTGCGCCCGCGCCGGGATGAGCGCGCTCGGTGCGGCGCTGCTCGGCCGTATCGCCGAAAGCGGACCGATCAGCGTCGAGGACTTCATGGGCGCCTGCCTCGCCGACCCGGCGCATGGCTACTATGCCGGGACGCGCGCCGCGGCGCGCATCGGCGGCGCAGGCGACTTCATCACCGCACCCGAGATCAGCCAGGTCTTCGGCGAGCTGCTCGGACTGTGGGCCGCGGAGACGTGGCGGCTGCTGGGCGCCCCGCCGGCGATCCGCCTCGTCGAACTCGGTCCCGGGCGCGGTACGCTGATGGCCGATGCGCTGCGCGCGATCGGCGCCGTTGCGCCGGCCTTTCGCACGGCCTTGCGCGTGCATCTCGTCGAGATCAGTCCGCTGCTGCGCGAGGCGCAGCGCGCCGCGCTTTCCGGCGCCGAGCCGACCTGGCACGACACGCTCGACCAGGTGCCGCGCGGCCCGCTGATCGTGCTGGCCAATGAGTTCTTCGACGCGCTGCCGGTGCGCCAGCTGGTGCGCCGCGGCGGCGCGTGGCGCGAGCGGACCGTCACGGTCGATGACGGCCGCCTGGTCTTCGCGATCGGCGCCGTCGTCGCCGACCCGCCGGTCGAGCCCGCGCACGCGAGTGCCGCGGAGGGCGCGATCGTCGAAATCTGCCCCGCCGGCCGTGCCATCGCGGCCGCGCTCGGCCGCCGCATCGCGCGCGATGGCGGCGCCGCGCTGATCGTCGACTACGGCACGGCGGAAAGCGCGCCCGGCGACAGCCTGCAGGCGGTGAGCCGGCACAGCACGGTGGACGCGCTGGCGGCACCGGGCGAGGCCGACCTGACGGCGCATGTCGATTTCGCCGCGCTCTCGCGCGCCGCGTCCGCGGCGGGTGCCGTCGCCTACGGGCCGCTTCCGCAGGGGACGCTGCTGACCCGGCTCGGCATCGTCGCGCGGACCGCGGCGCTCGCCGCGCGCGTGCGCGACATGCAGCGCCGCCTGCTGACGACCGGCACCCAGCGCTTGATCGATCCCGCCCATATGGGCACCTTGTTCAAGACGCTTGCGCTGATCGCGCCGGGCGTCGGAGCGCCGCCCGGCTTCGAAGATCCGGCGGAAGGACCCTCGCGATGAACGATGACGCCTTCGGCCGCCTGCGCGGCATTCGCCACGAATTCTTCACCCGCGCCGGCGGGGTCAGCGGCGGCATCTTCGCCTCGCTCAATTGCGGGCTCGGCTCCGGCGACGACCCCGCGTGCGTGCACGAGAACCGCGCCCGGGCGGCGGCGCGGCTCGATCTGCGGGCGCCGGCGCTGCTGTCGCTTCATCAGGTGCACGGGCGCGACGTCGTGACCGTCGATTCGCCATGGCAGGAGAATGCGCGGCCGAAGGCCGACGCGATGGTGACGAAGCGCAGCGGCGTGGCACTCGGCATCCTCACCGCGGACTGCGCGCCGGTGCTGTTCGCCGACGATTCGGCCGGCGTGATCGGCGCTGCGCATGCCGGCTGGCGCGGCCTGCTCGCCGGCGTGATCGAGGCGACGCTGGCGGCGATGGTGCAACTCGGTGCGCGGGTCGATCGCATCGCCGCGCGCGTCGGCCCGACGATCGGTCCGGATTCGTACGAGGTCGGCCCGGAATTTCCCGCGCCGTTCCTCGCCGCGGATCCGGCCAACGCGCGGTTCTTCCGGCCGGCGGCACGGCCGGGCCACCACATGTTCGACCTGCCGTCGGCCTGCGTGGCGCGGCTCGCGGCGGCCGGCGTCGCGGCCGCTTCGGCATCGCCGGCCGACACCTGCCGCGACGCGGCCCGGTATTTCAGCTATCGGCGCAGCGTCCTGACGGGCGAACGCGACTACGGCCGCGGACTGTCCGCGATCGTGCTCGCCTGACCCGCCGCTCGAGCCACCGCCGTGCCGCATGTGTTCATGTTCACCGCGTTCCTCCTCGTCGCGATGGTGGCTTCCTGTGTCCTTCTGGCGGTCTAGCCGCGTCGCCGTCCTGGCGGCCGTCGCGATTCTCGTCGCCGGCTGCGGCGACCGGCAGCAGCATGCGTGGTGGAACCCGCTCGGCTTCCTCGGCGACCTGCCGCGCCCCTTCGCACCGGAATCGCGGCCGGCCGATCCGCGCTTCGTCGTCACCCCCGGTCAGGTCGGCATCTCGATCCGCCCGATCGTCGGGCTGCGGCCCGATGCGGCGGAGGAACTGTCCGACGCGATCGCGCGCGCTCTGCAGGGGCTCTCCTATCCGGCGTCGACGCGCCCCGGCAATGTCGCCAGCTACACGATGGTCGGCCGAGTCGCCGGCCAGGCACCGAACGGTCAGGCGCTGCTGACGATCTCGCTCGTCGGCGCCGATGGTCGGGTGATCGCCAACCACCCGGCCGGGCTCGACCCGCGCGAGGTGGCCGCCGGCGCGCATCAAGTCGACTGGAATCCGCTGGCGCAGGACATCGCCGCGGCGCTCGACGCGCTGATCCAGGAGAACGCCCAGATGGCCGTGGCTGCCCAGCGGCCGCCGGTGATGATCGGCCGGATCGACGGCCTCAATCCCGAAGGTACGCGCGACCTGACGCGCTCGCTGCGCTGGTCATTCGCGCGGATGCGCCAGCGCGTGGTTGACCAGCCGCGCGCGGACGCGGTGATCGTCGACGGCGCCGTCGCGATCAGCCGGCCGCAGGCGAACACGGTCAGCTTTCAGATCATGTGGACGCTGCGGCGGTCCGACGGCGTGACCCTCGGCCAAGCGCGCCAGGACAACGACGTCGACACGACGATGCTCGAGCAGAACTGGCCGCAGGTCGCGATCGGCATCGCCGAAGGGGCGGTCGAGGGCATCAGCCAGGTCATCGACCAGAGCCCGTTCACCCCGGCGACCCCGCTGCGCGCGGGCGGAGTGCCGCCGCCGCCGGCGCGATGACGTGATGGCGGCGAATGCCGCGGGCAGCCAGGGATTCAAATTGACTGATCGATCTAGAATGTGCATTCTAAATGCATGGTCAGACTTGCCCGCTTCGATGCTGAGGACTTCGTCGACGCGGCCGTCGCCCTGATCGCGGAGGGCGGGGGCGCCGCCGCATCGATGGCGGCGATCGCCCGCAAGGTCGGCGCGCCGACCGGATCGATCTATCACCGCTTCGAATCGCGGGCTGCGATCATCGCCACGGCTTGGCAGGCCATGCAGCGCGCATTCGTGGACCGCATGGCTCCGCCGCTTGCCGGCGGGCGGGCGCGCGACGCAGCCCGCGGGCTGGTGGCATGGGCGCGCGAGGACATCACGCGGGCCCGGGTGTTCCTGCTCTACGACCTCGAGGCGCTGCTCGACGGCGCGCCGCCGGAAGCGCTGCGGCGCTCGATCGTCGCCCAGCAGGAGGAACTCGAAGAGGCGTTCCGCGCCCACGTTGATGAGTGCGCGCGGGCGACGACGCAGCCGCGCGACGAAGTTGCCGCGCGCGCCCGGTTCCTGGTCTTCGACGCGCCGATTGCATTGCTGCGCCCGCATCTGCTCGCGGGCAGCCAGCCGCCGGCCTTCGTCGAGCGCATCGTCGACGAGATGCACGCCGGCGACGCCATGCCGGCGCGCGGCGCGGCCTGATGCTGCGGCAGTCGCGCCAGCGCGACGCGACCGGCCGGGCGATACCACTCCACGGCCCGGAGGGCTTTGCCGGCATGCGCGCGGCGGGTCGCATCGCTGCGGCGACGCTCGACCACATCGAGCCCTTTGTTCAGGCCGGCGTCTCGACCGCCGCGCTCGACCGCGAGTGTGAGGCCTTCATGCGCGCCGCCGGCACCGTGCCGGGCACGATCGGCTACAAGGGCTACCGCCATGCAAGCTGCATCTCCGTCAACCACGTCGTCACCCACGGCATTCCGTCGGACGACAAGATCCTTGCCGCGGGCGACATCCTGAACATCGACGTGACGCCCCTGCTCGACGGCTGGTACGGCGACGCGAGCCGCATGTACGTCGTCGGCAGCGCGTCGGTGCGGGCCAGAAAGCTCGTCGGGACGACCTACGCGGCGCTGATGGCGGCGATCGCAGCGGTCCGTCCGGGGGCGAGGCTGGGCGACGTCGGCCACGCCATCGAGGCGATCGCACGGCGCGAGCGGTTTGCGGTCGTGCGCGACTTCTGCGGCCACGGCGTCGGGCAGGTGTTCCACGACGCCCCGCAGGTCCTCCATTACGGGGTGCCCGAAACGGGGATCGTGCTCGAGCCGGGGATGATCTTCACGATCGAACCGATGCTCAACGCCGGCAAGGCCGACGTGAAGGTCCTCGGCGACGGTTGGACGGCCGTGACGCGCGACCGCTCGCTGTCCGCACAGTTCGAGCACTCGGTCGGGGTGACGGACGACGGCGTCGAGATCTTCACCCTGTCGCCGGCCGGCCGCCATGTCCCGGCCGGGCTGCCTTGAGGGCGCGAATCCGGCCCGTTTCTCGCGGTTTACAGCCCCGTGACACCCTGATACATTCCGCCCGCCCGCAGGGGCGACCCACCGGTCGCCGGAGCGGGTTTATCATTTGAGATCAATGGCTTCGCCGTGGTTTTGGCGAGGTCTCGCGCGACGGATCCCGGTCCATGAAAGTGCTCGCCTGCAACAGCAACCGGCCGCTCGCCGAGGCGATCTGCGCCTATCTGAGCCTGCCGTTGACGAAGGCGAGCGTGCGGCGCTTCTCGGACATGGAAGTGTTCGTCGAGATCCTGGAGAACGTGCGCGGCGAGGACGTGTTCGTGGTCCAGTCGACGTCGTATCCCGCCAACGACAACCTGATGGAACTGCTGGTGTCGCTCGACGCGCTCAAGCGCGGCTCGGCACGCCGAATCACCGCCGTGATCCCGTATTACGGCTATGCGCGCCAGGACCGCAAATCCGGTCCGCGCACCCCGATTTCCGCCAAGCTGGTGGCCAACCTGATCACCACCGCCGGCGCCGACCGCGTGGTGACGCTCGACCTGCACGCCGGCCAGATCCAGGGCTTCTTCGACATCCCGGTCGACAATCTCTTCGCTGCGCCGGTGTTCGTGAAGGACATCAAGGAGAATTTCGAGGCCAACGACCTCGTCATCGTGTCGCCCGACGTCGGCGGCGTCCTGCGTGCCCGCGCGGTCGCGCGCCGCTTCGATGCCGACCTCGCGATCATCGACAAGCGGCGCGAGCGCGCCGGCGTGTCGGAGGTCATGAACATCATCGGCGACGTCGCGGGCAGCAACTGCATCCTGGTCGACGACATCGTCGATTCGGCCGGCACGCTGTGCAATGCGGCGGTGGCGCTGATGAACGCCGGTGCCAAGTCGGTTTCGGCCTATGTCACCCACGGCGTGCTGTCGGGCGGCGCGGTCGCCCGCGTCACGGCATCGCCGCTCAAGTCGCTGGTGATCACCGATTCGATCCTGGCGACCGAGGCGGTGCGGCTCGCCCACAACATCCGGCAGGTCTCGATCGCGCCCTTGGTTGCCGAAGCGGTCCGGCGCATCAGCGAGGAACGCTCGGTCTCGAGCCTGTTCGACTGAGTTTGGTGAGAGGTCGCAAGCGGCACCCCTGGAGGCCGATGCGACGAATCTGGAGAAGGAGTAGGCAAGATGGTCGATACCGTTAAGATCGCGGCCCAGCCGCGTGAGCGGGCCGGAAAGGGGGCCGCCCGCGCCGTCCGTCGTTCGGGCCGCGTGCCCGGCGTCGTGTACGGAGAGAAGAAGGCCCCTGCGCTGATCGATCTCGATCCGCGCGACCTCGATCGCGAGATGAAGAAGCCCGGCTTCTTCACCCGGCTGTTCGAGATCGACACCGGCAAGGGCTCGGAGCGCGCGCTCGCGCGCGACCTGCAGCTCCACCCCGTGACCGACCGCCCGGAACACGTCGACTTCATGCGCGTGGGCGCCACCACCCGCATCCGCGTCGCGGTGCCGGTGAAGTTCGTCGGCCAGGAGCGTTCGCCGGGCCTGAAGCGCGGCGGCGTCCTCAACATCGTGCGCCACGACATCGAGGTGTACTGCAAGGCCGACACGATCCCGTCGATCATCGAGATCAGCCTCGAAGGCCTCGACATCGGCGACTCGGTGCACATCAACGCCGTCAAGCTGCCCGAGGGCGTGAAGCCGACCATCGCGCGCAACTTCACGGTCTGTTCGGTCGCGGCGCCGACGACGGTGACCGCCGAAGCGGCGCCTGCGGCGGCCGCGGCGGCGGCGGCCCCGGCGGAAGGCGCGGCGGCGCCCGCAGCTGGTGCGGCTCCGGCGAAGGGCGCGGCGCCTGCAGCGGCGGCCAAGGGTGCGGCGCCTGCGGCGCCAGCCGGCGGCGACAAGAAGGGCGGCGCGGCGAAGAAGTAATCGCCGCGCGCCGTCCGGGCGCGAGGGGCCGTTTCCATGCTCGTCATCGCCGGGCTCGGCAATCCCGGCCCGGACTATGCCGGGCATCGCCACAATGTCGGGTTCATGGCGGTCGACGTCATCGTCGACCGCCATCGATTCGGTCCGCCGCGATCGCGCTTCGAGGCGATCGTCAGCGAAGGCACGATCGACGCCGAGAAGACGATCGCGCTCAAGCCGATGACCTACATGAACGACTCCGGGCGCGCGGTGGCGGCGGCGCTGCGTTTCTACAAGCTCGCGCCGGCGCGGCTGATCGTCGTCCATGACGAGCTCGACCTGCCGGCCGGCCGGATCAAGGTCAAGCGCGGCGGCGGCAATGGCGGCCACAACGGGCTGCGCTCGATCGACGCCCATATCGGCCCGGACTACTGGCGCGTCCGCATCGGGATCGGCCATCCCGGCGACAAGGACATGGTGAGCGGCTACGTCCTCCACGACTTCGCCAAGGCAGAACGCGCCTGGCTGGCCCCGCTGCTCGATGCGATCGCCGACAACATCGGCGAGTTCGCGCTCGGCGGCGACGCCAAGTTCATGAACCGGGTCGCGCGCGCGACGCGACCGGCGCCGGAAAAGCCGGGGAAACCCGGCACGGCGGCCGGGACCAACACGGGCGCCGCGCCCGCCAAGGACGACAGGAACTGACATGGGTTTTCGCTGCGGGATCGTGGGGCTGCCGAATGTCGGCAAGTCGACCCTCTTCAACGCGCTGACGGCGACCGCGGCGGCGGCCGCCGCCAACTACCCGTTCTGCACGATCGAGCCGAACGTGGGCCGCGTGCCGGTGCCCGACGCGCGGCTCGACGTGCTGGCGAAGCTCGGCAAGTCGCAGCGCATCCTGCCCACGCAGCTCGAATTCGTCGACATCGCCGGGCTTGTCCGCGGCGCCTCCAAGGGCGAGGGCCTCGGCAACCAGTTCCTTGCCCATATCCGCGAGGTCGACGCGATCGCCCACGTGCTGCGCTGCTTCACCGGCGGCGACGTGACCCATGTCGAGGGCTCGGTCGATCCGCTGCGCGACCGCGACATCGTCGAGACCGAGCTGATGCTCGCCGATCTCGACAGCCTGGAGCGCCGCGCCAACGCCGCGGTCAAGAAGTCGCGCGGCAACGACGCCGAGGCGAAGGCCCAGCTCGCGGTGATGGAGCCGCTGCTGGCGCTGCTGCGCGAGGGCAAGCCCGGCCGCGCCTTCGTGCCGACGGCGGAACAGGCGCCGCTGGTCAAGCAGCTCCAGCTCATCACCACGAAGCCGATCCTCTACGTCTGCAACGTCGCCGAGGCCGATGCCGCGGCCGGCAACGCGTTCTCCGCGAAGGTCGCCGCGATGGCGAAGGCCGAGGGGGCAGGCTGCGTCGTCGTGTCAGCCGCGATCGAGGCGGAGGTCGCGATCCTGGAGGACGCGGCGGAGCGCCAGGCCTTCCTCGAATCGCTCGGCCTCGAAGAGACCGGCCTCACGCGCGTCATCCGCGCCGGCCATGATCTGCTCGGCCTCATCACGTACTTCACCGTCGGCCCCAAGGAGGCGCGCGCCTGGACGATCGTGCGCGGCACCAAGGCGCCGCAGGCGGCAGGCGTGATCCACACCGATTTCGAGCGCGGCTTCATCGCGGCGGAGGTCATCGCCTATGATGACTTCGTTGCCTGCGGCGGCGAGCAGGGCGCCAAGGACACCGGCAAGATGCGCCAGGAAGGCCGCGACTACGTCGTCAAGGACGGCGACGTCATGCTGTTCCGCTTCAACGTCTGACGAGAGGGGATCGCACCATGGGACAGGTCATTCAGCTCACCGCCGCCGACGGCCACAAGCTCTCTGCCTATCGCGCCGACCCGGCCGGCAAGCCCAAGGGCGGCATCGTCGTGATCCAGGAGATCTTCGGGGTCAACGGCCACATGCGCCGCGTCACCGACGGCTTCGCGGCCGACGGGTACGTCGCGATCGCCCCGGCGCTGTTCGACCGCGTGAAGCCGGGCATCGAACTCGGCTACGCCGAGGCCGACATCGCCGCCGGCCGCGACATCCGCGCCAAGGTGTCGTTCGAGCAGGCGCTTGCCGACATCGACGCCGCGAAGAAGGCGATCGCCGGGGTCGGCAGGCTCGGCGCGATCGGCTATTGCTGGGGCGGCACGCTCGCGTGGCTCTCGGCGACGCGCCTCGACGGATTCGCGGCGACGATCGCCTATTACGGCGGCGGCATCGGCGGTCTCGCCGCGGAGAAGCCGCGCTGCCCCGTGCAGTTCCACTTTGGCGAGACCGACCACGCCATCCCGATGGCCGATGTCGGCAAGCTTCGCGGCGCGCAGGGCGCCATGGTCGAGATCCACGTCTACCCCGCCGGCCATGGCTTCAACTGCGACGAGCGCGGGAGCTTCCACAAGCCGTCGGCCGATCGCGCCCGGGTCCGCGCGCTTGCGTTCCTCAAGGAACATCTCGGCTGACCGGACGCGAGGCGGCGCCCCGCCGGGGGCGCCGCAATTGCTGAGAATTATTCCAAAGTTTTAGCCATGGCGAGAAATCGCAGGCGCTGCAATGGCCTCACGATTATAAAGATTAGTAACTTATTTACATCGAAAGACTAGCTTCGCGGCATTGAACTCGATCAATGGGGAACCGCACCGTGAAGCTTGCACCGAAAATTCTCGCACCGATCGTCATTCTTGCCCTGGTCACGATCACCTTGATTGCAGTCGCGGTGAATGCCCAGCGCAACGTCCATGATTCCACCGACCTGGCCCTTGCCGCCGGGCGGCAGCTCACCCATGCCAGCGAGATTCGCGCCCTGAGCCGCGCCATCCAGCGCGACACGCTCAACATGATCCTCGAAGACGACGCCAGCGCGCGCCAGCAGTTCGACCAGTCGATCGTGCGCCGCAGCGCTGAGATGCGCGAGCGCGTCGGCCAGCTGGTGCGCAGCCTGTCCGGGCCGGACGTCGCGCGGTTGGCCAATTTCACCGCATTGCAGGCCGCGGTCCTCACCGAAGTCGACCGGACCAAGGCGCATGTCCTGCAGGGGCAGCGCGACGAGGCCCTGCAGGCGCTGCGTAACGGCATCCGTCCGCGCGAGCGCGAGGCCTCGACCATCACCGACGCGTTCATCACCGACAAGGCGCAGGAGGTCGATCAGCTCGACGCCGCGGCGGATGCGACATCCCGGCGCGCGTTCCTGACCCTCATCATCACCTCGGTCGTCGGCATCGGCACGGCGATGGGGTTTGGCCTGCTGATCGTCTTCCGCGGCGTGATCGGGCCGATCCGCCGGACCATCGGGCTGGTCGAGGATCTCTCCAAGGGCAATCTCGACGTCGCCATCGGCGGCACGGACCGCAAGGACGAGATCGGCCTGCTCGCGCGCGCCTTCGTCGTGTTCAAGGACGGCATGGTCAAGGCGCGCGAGCTCGCGGCGCGCGAGATGGAACAGATTCGCCAGCGCGAGCAGCGCGCGCAGCGCCTGGAGCAGCTCACCAACGATTTCGATACGGGCGTCACGGCAATGCTCCAGACCGTCGCGGCGGCAGCCACGCAGCTGCGCGGCTCGGCCACGGCGCTGACGTCGACCGCCGAAGAGGGCACGCGGCGCGCTTCGACCGTCGCCTCCGCCTCCGTCGAGGCGTCGACCAACGTGCAAGCGGTCGCATCGGCGGCGGAGGAACTCGCGACGTCGGTGAACGAGATCAGCCGCCAGGTTGCGACATCGAGCGCCACGTCGGGCGAGGCGGTCGAGCAGGCCAAGCAGACCAATGCGAAGGTCGAGGCGCTGTCCGCGGCGGCGACGAAGATCGGCGACGTCCTCAAGATGATCAGCGACATTGCGGGCCAGACCAATCTGCTGGCGCTCAACGCGACGATCGAGGCGGCGCGTGCCGGCGAGGCGGGCAAGGGCTTCGCCATCGTGGCCAGCGAGGTGAAGTCGCTCGCCAATCAGACCGCCAAGGCGACCGAGGAGATTGCCGCGCAGATCGCCGCGATCCAGGCCGCGACGCAGGATTCGGTCCAGGCGATCCAGGGCATCGGCGGCACGATCTCGACGATCAGCGAGATCTCGACCGCGATCGCGGCGGCGGTCGAGGAGCAGGATGCGGCCACCAAGGAAATCGCCCGCAACATCCAGCAGGCGGCTGCCGGCAGCGCGGAGGTGTCCGCCAATGTCGACGGCATCTCGAGCGCGGCGCACGAAACCAACTCGGCTGCAGGCGACGTCCTGTCCGCGTCGGCCGAACTCAGCCGCCAGGCCGAGATGCTGCGCACCCAGGTCGACACCTTCCTCGCCGGCGTGCGCGCGGCCTGATTGCGACGACCGGACACGGCAAAGCCCCGTCCATCAGGGCGGGGCTTTGCTTTTTTGCGGCGACGTATCACCGCGGCTCGATCCAATGGGTCGAGCGATCATACGCCCGCGCACGACGCAGGGCGTCACACCATCTCAGATTGTCAGGTTGGGGCCTGTTGCCCCGGTGGAGTCATGCTGATGAGGCACCCTCCTTCGCGGCCGGCGCGCGGGCATTCCCGCGACGTCATCTGGCCGTGGTT
>JAEUKZ010000244.1 GCA_016793045.1 Alphaproteobacteria bacterium | reverse complement strand
TCGGCCTCGATGTCGAATTGCGGCAGCAGGTTCGCTTCGGGATAGCGCTTGGCGAGATAGAACAGGATCCCCGCCACCTCGGTCAGCGGCCGGCCGTCGATCAGCAGGGTCGGCACCTTGCCCTCGGGGTTGAGGGCGAGGAATTCCGGCGTGCGGTTCTCCTTGCGGGCGAAGGAGAGCGGGCGCGGTTCGAACGGCACGCCGATCTCGTGCAGCGCGATATGCGGCGCCATCGAACTCGACCCCGGGGCGAAGTAGAAGGCGAGCATCGTGCGGTCCTCCCTGCGGCGATCCGGAATTGCGATAGACTGCGTTCACCTGTAACGCATCCGGCGGGGCGCTGTCGCGCGCCCGCCGGATCGCGCACCGCACGCGAGGGGGCTTCGATGGCACGCATCGTCACCGTGGGAATCGCGCAGCTCGGGCCGATCCGCCGCAGCGAGAGCCGCCAGGACGTGGTGGTGCGGCTGCTGGCGCTGATGGAGGACGCCGCGCGGATGGGCGCCGACCTGATCGTCTATCCCGAGGCGGCGCTGACCGCGTTCTTCCCGCACTGGTGGATCGACGACGAGGCCGAACTCGATTCCTGGTTCGAGCGCGAGATGCCCGGCGCCGCGACGCGGCCGCTCTTCGAGGCGGCGCGGCGGCTGCGCATCGGCTTTCATCTCGGCTACGCCGAGCTGGCGGTCGCGGACGGCCGCAAGCGGCGCTTCAACACCGCGATCCTGGTCGGCAAGGACGGCGCGATCATCGGCAAGTACCGCAAGATCCATCTGCCCGGCTACGCCGACCACCGGCCGGAGCAGCCGTTCCAGAACCTGGAGAAGCGCTATTTCGAGGTCGGCAATCTCGGCTTCCCGGTGTGGCACGCCTTCGGCGGGCGCGTCGGCGTGATGATCTGCAACGACCGCCGCTGGCCGGAGGCCTATCGCGTGATGGGCCTGCAGGGCGTCGAGCTGGTGCTGCTCGGCTACAACACGCCGGTCCACAATCCGGCGATGCCGGAGACCGACGACCTCACCAACTTCCACAATCACCTGTCGATGCAGGCCGGCGCCTATCAGAACGCGACCTGGGTCGTCGGCGTGGCCAAGGCAGGGGTCGAGGAGGGCGTGGACCAGATCGGCCAGTCCTGCGTCATCGCGCCGTCGGGCGAGATCGTCGTGCAATGCGCGACGCTCGGCGACGAGCTGCAGGTGGCGCGCTGCGATCTCGACCTCTGCGCCGCCTACAAGGCCAACATCTTCAACTTCGCCAAGCACCGCCGCGTCGAGCACTACGGGCTGATCGTCGAGCGGACGGGCGCGGGGGATGTGCTGGGGTGAGGCGGACGCCGCCGCTCGCTTGACAGCCGCGCGCCGCACATGATCTGTTATCGTTAACAACGAGTGCGCCGGCAGGCCGCGAAGGCGGGCAGCGGCACGGGCGCTCCGCCCTCGACCGGCGGAACGGCCACGGGAGGAGGACTCCATGCGCAAGATCAAGGTCGCGGTCATCGGGGCGGGCTGGTATGCGGCGCAGAGCCACATCCCCACCCTCGCCAGGCGCGACGACGTCATCCTCGACGGCGTGTCGCGGCTCGGCGCCGACGATCTCGCGCGGGTCAAGGAGCGCTTCGGCTTCGCCTTCGCGAGCGAGGATTTCCGCGCCGTGCTGGCGCGCGGGCCGGAGGCGGTGATCGTTTCCTCGCCGCACGGGCTGCATTACGACCATGCCAAGGCGGCGCTCGAGGCCGGCGCGCACGTGCTGTGCGAAAAGCCGATGACGGTCGATCCCGCCCATGCCTGGGCGCTGGTCGATCTCGCCGCCAGGCAGGGCCGCCACCTGCTGATCGCCAACGGCTTCCATTATCTGCCCGGCATGGCGGAACTTCGCCGCAAGGTGATCGACGGCGCCGTCGGCGCGATCGAGCACGTGTCGTGCCACTTCGCGACGCCGACGCGCAAGGTGTTCGCCGGCGACGAGGGCCTGCCGACGTGGAAGACCTCGTTCTTCCGTCCGCAGCGCTCGACCTGGCAGGACGCCGCGCAGGGCGGCGGCTACGCCTATGGGCAGATGTCGCATTCGCTTGCCCTGATGTTCTGGTTCACCGGTCTCACCGCCGAATCGGTCGCCTCGCGCCGTGCGCCCGCGCCGATCGACCTCAGCAACGCCGCCTCGATCGGATTCGCGTGCGGGGCGATCGGCGTGGCGAGCGGCACGGCGACCGCGCCCGACCTCAGCCGCCAGCAGCTTCGCCTCTATGTCGGCGGCAGCGAGGGCAACCTGACGCTCGACGTCGATCTCGACCGCGCCGAGATCCGCCGCCAGGACGGCCGGCACGAGACCATCACCGTGCCGTCCGGCGACTGGAACTACCGCTGCGACGGGCCGGTCGACCGGCTGATCGAACTCGCGCAGGGCCGCGGGGAGAATCTGTCGCCCGGCGCGGTCGGCGCCCAGGCGGTCGAGCTGATCGCCGCCATGCGCCGGTCGGCCGAGGCCGGCGGCGCGCCGGTCGCCGTGCGGGCCGCGGCGGAAGGTGCGGGCACCTACAAGGCCGCCAGGGCCTGAAATGGGACCGGCCGCGGCCAAGCCCGCCAGGCACACCAACCTCACCGACGTCGCGCGCCGCGCCGGCGTGTCGTCGATGACGGTGTCGCGCGCGCTGCGCCGGCCGGAATCGGTTTCCGAGGACACGCGGCGGCGGGTCGAGCGCGCGGTCGCGGCGCTCGGCTACGTGCCCAACAACATCGCCGGCGGCCTGCGCTCGCGGCGCAGCCGCACCATCGCCTGCGTGATCCCGACCATCGCCTCGCCGGTCTTCGCCAACGTCGTGCAGGGCCTGACCGACGTGCTCTACGGCCACGACTATCGCGTCGTGCTCGGCACCTCGAACTATTCGGAGGCCGAGGAGCAGCGCGTCACCGCAGGGCTGCTCGCGCACCGGCCGGAAGCGGTGGTGCTGCCGGCGGGCGACCATCGCCGCGAGCTCGGCCGGCTGCTCAAGCGCGTCGGCGTGCCGGTGGTCGAGATCTGGGAACGGCTCGAAAATCCCGTCGACATGAATGTCGGCTTCTCCAACCGCGACGTCGGCGCCGCCGTGGTCACCCATCTCGTCGAGCGCGGGGCGCGGCGCATCGCCTTCGTCGGCATGGGGGCGGACGAGCATGCAAGGGCCCGCGCGCGCCGCGAAGCCTACGCGGAAACGGTCGCGCGGCTGCTCGACCAGAAGCCGATCGTCTTCGACGCGCCCTTCACGATCGACGGCGGCCGCGCCGCGCTCGCGCGCATCCTGCGCGACGATCCGGCGATCGACGCGGTGTTCTGCGTCGGCGACCTGCCGGCGGTCGGCGTGCTGCTCGAAGCGCACGAGGCGGGCTGCGCCGTGCCGCAGCGCCTGATGGTCGCGGGTTTCGGCGATCACGAATTCGGCCGCCAGATCCGCCCGGGCCTGACCACGGTGCGCGTGCCGGAACGGCGGATCGGCCAGATCGCGGCGGAGATGATCGTCGGCCGCCTCGGCGACCACGACACCGGGCCGCGCGCGATCGACGTCGGCTTCGAAGTGATCCCGCGCGACAGCACGGCCCGGACCCAGGCGGACGACAGCGGGTGACTGCCGTGGACATCGTCGACTCGCATCATCATCTGTGGGACCTCGCGGTCGGCCGCTATCCGTGGCTGCAGGGGCCGCCGATTCCCTATGCCGGCGGCGACTACGCGGACCTGCGGCGCGACTACCGCATCGAGGACTATCTCGCCGACATCGCCGGCCACGGCATCGCCGCCTCGGTCCATGTCGAGGCCGACTGGGACCCCAACGGCGATCCGGCCGCGGAAACCGCGTGGCTCCAGGCGATCGCCGGCCGCCACGGCTACCCGCATGCGATCGTCGCGCAATGCGATCTCGGCGCGCCCGACGTTGCGGCGCAGCTTGCCCGCCACGGCGCGCACCGCAACTTGCGCGGCGTGCGCAACCTGCGGCCCGGCCCGTCGCTGCCCAAGGGGCTCGATGCCGCGGCGATGTTCGACCATCCGGACTGGCGGCGCGGGTTCGCGCTGCTGGGGCCGCGCAATCTCTCCTACGACATGCGGATGACGCCGCGCGAAGCCGCCTCGGCGCTGCGCCTCGCGCGCGACTTTCCGCAGACGACGATCGTCATCACGCATCTCGGCTACCCGCCGGCGGCCGCGACGGCGGAGGCGGTCGCGGACTGGCGCGGCGGGCTCGCCGCGATGGCGGCGTGCCCCAACGTGGTGGCGAAGCTCTCGGGCTTCGGCATGTATTCGCGCCAGTGGACGGTCGCGATGATGCAGCCGTGGGTCGACGCGCTGATCGACGAGTTCGGGCCGCAGCGCTGCATGTACGGCAGCAACTATCCGGTCGACCGGCTGGGCGCGCCCTATGCGCGCATCATGGCGGCGATGGCGGAACTGCTCGCCCGCCGCGACGCAGGCGCGCGCGCGGCGATCATGGGCGGCACCGCACGGCGCGTCTATCGCATCTGAGCAATTCGGCCCTGTCGTCGCTGCAGGTCGCGGCCGCGGCGGAGCTGGTAGGATGAACGCAACGACATCACTTCGGGAGGATCGGCGATGCTGAGCAAGGTCCAGGTCGAGGAATACAACGAACGCGGCTACATCGTCGTGCCCGACGTGCTGAGCCGCGCCGAGGTCAAGGAGCTGCAGGACGTCACGGCGCGGATGGTCGAGGAATCGCGGCATCTAACCAAGGGCGACGAGCGCTTCGACCTCGAGCCGTTCCACAGCGCCGAACGGCCGGCGCTCCGCCGCATCAAGACGCCGCATCTCTTCGATCCCGCCTATGCGCGGATGGTGCGCCATCCCGGGATCGTCGCCTGCCTCAAGAGCCTGTGGGGCGACAACGTGCGCGCCGACACCGGCAAGCTCAACCTCAAGACCTCGGGCGCCGGCTCGCCCGTGGAATGGCACCAGGACTGGGCGTTCTATCCGCACACCAACGACGATCTCGCCGCCGTCGGCATCATGATCGACGCCTTCACGCCGGACAACGGCCCGATGCTGGTCGTCCCCGGATCGCACAAGGGGCCGATCTACGACCATCACGAGGACGGCTATTTCGTCGGCGCGATCGACGTCGAGAGGACCGGGCTCGACGTTTCGGGCGCGGTGCCGCTGCTTGCTCCGGCCGGGTCGATCTCGATCCACCATGCACGGCTGCTGCACGGCTCCGCCGCCAACACCTCGGGCGCGGAACGCCGCTTCCTGCTCTACCAGTATCGCGCCGCCGATGCCTGGCCGCTGATGGGCATGCGGGTGAGCTTCGAGGACTACGAACGCCTGATCGTCAGCGGCACGTCGACGCTGACGCCGCGCATGAAGGACGTGCCGGTTCGGCTGCCATTTCCGGCCCGCAGCGGCCTGACGACGATCTACGAGATCCAGGACAAGGCGAAGGCCAAGTTCTTCGCATCGGCCAAGCCCGAACCGGCGATGGCGCGCTGACGATGGCGCTCCACGGCTGGACGATGACCCTGAAGCCGGGCTGCGAGGCCGAGTACGACCGCGCGCATCGCGAGATCTGGCCGGAAATGCTGGCGATGCTGCACGGTTCGGGGATCACGCAGTACGCGATCTTCCGCGACGGCCGCACCGTGTTCGGCTGCATGGACACGCCCGACATCGCGGCGACGCGCGCGCACATCGCCGCCTCGCCGGTCAACGCGCGCTGGCAGGCGGAGATGCGCAAGCTGGTCGAGGACGACCCGCGCCGCACCGGCCCCGGCGTGGCGATGGCGATGGAACGCGCCTGGGACATGCCGCCGCCGAAGCGGTGAGGGAGGCCGCGCTTCGCCCCTTGCCCTTCGACACGCCTCTGCCGCTGCGCGTCAGAGGCTGTCCAGGACGAGGCGGTTCGCCGCAACTGGTCTGCAACAGAACGCCTCGTCCCGAGTAGCGCCGCGCAGCGGCGCGTGCCGAAGGACAAGGGGCAACGAACAACCGGGGAGACGCCCATGGCAGCGAAGCTCAAGGTCGGCATCACCCCCGGCGTGCTCGACAGCAAGGGCGCGCCGATCTTCGATCCGGCCGCCTTCGCCGTGCTCGACCAGGCACCGCTCGAATGGGAACACATCGCGCTCGACGAGGCCGAGATCTCGCCCGACACCGCCGCGCAGTTCGACGCGCTCTGCGTCATGCTCGGCAAGGTGACGGCGGCGACGCTGGCGCGGCCCGACCGGCGCCTCAAGCTGATCGCGCGCTTCGGCGTCGGCTACGACACGATCGACGTGCCGGCCTGCACCAGGGCCGGCGTGCTGCTGACCATCGCGCCCGACGGCGTGCGCCGGCCGGTCGCATCGTCGGTGATGGCGCTGATGCTCGCCCTCGCCCACAAGATCCTGATCAAGGACCGGATCACCCGCGCCGGCCGCTGGGGCGAGAAGCTCGAGCATATCGGCACCGGGCTTGCCGGCCGCACGCTGGGCGCGATCGGCATCGGCAATATCGGCGCCGAGCTGTTCCGGCTGGTGGCGCCGTTCGGCATGCGCCAGATCGCCTTCGATCCCTTCGCCGCGCCCGATCTCGCGCGCGGCCTCGGCGTGACGCTGGTCGACTTCGACACGCTGCTGCGCGAAAGCGACTTCGTCAGCGTGATGTGCCCGCTCAACGACGACACGCGCGGCCTGATCGGCGCGCGCGAGCTCGGCCTGATGAAGCGCAGCGCCTACCTGATCAACACCGCGCGCGGGCCGATCGTGCAGGAAAAGGCGCTGGTCGATGCCCTGGTCGCGGGCCGCATCGCCGGCGCGGGCCTCGACGTGTTCGAGGTCGAGCCGACGCCGAAGGACAACCCGCTGCTGGCGCTCGACAACGTCATCGTCGCGCCGCACGGCATCTGCTTCACCGACGAATGCCTGCTCGGCCTCGCACGCAGCGCCTTCGGCAGCGCCGCCGCGCTCGCCCATGGCCGCGTGCCGCCCTACGTCGTCAACCGCGAGGCGCTGGCCCACCCGGCCTTCGCGCACCTCAAGCCCTGAAGGACACGCCGATGCGACCCAATCCGCTGAAACCCCGCCTCGCCGC
>JAEUKZ010000142.1 GCA_016793045.1 Alphaproteobacteria bacterium | reverse complement strand
GACGCGGGGCAGGTCAATCCCGGCCACGTCATCGTCGCCTCGAGGAAGCCGTTCGAGACGATCCTCGACCTCGACGACGAGACCGCCGGCGCCGTGTTCCGCGCCGCCGCGCGCATCGCGCGCGCGGTCGACGCCGCGTTCCGGCCGGAAGGCATCACGGTGCTGCAGGCCAACAAGGCCGCCGGCTGGCAGACCGTGCCGCATTTCCATCTCCACGTGCTGCCGCGCCATGCCGACGACGGCGTGAGCCTCGGCTGGCCGCGCAAGAACCCCGATCTCGCCGAGCTGAAGGTTCTGGCGCAGCGGATCGTGGTCGCAGCGTGATCCGCAAGGACTTCCGATGACCCAGCCGAAGATCGCGCCCTATGGATCGTGGCGTTCGCCGATCACGTCCGACCTCATCGTCAGCGCCTCGATCGGGCTCGGCGACGTCATGCTCGACGGCGACGACGTGCTGTGGATCGAGAGCCGCCCGCAGGAGGCGGGGCGCAACGTGCTGGTGCGGCGGAGCGCGGACGGCGCCGTCGCCGACGTGACGCCGGCGCCGTTCAACGCGCGCACGCGCGTGCACGAATACGGCGGCGCCGCCGCCTGCGTCGCCGGCGGCATCGCCTATGTCTCCAACTATGCCGACCAGCGCCTCCACCGCATCGGCGCGGAAGGCGCGCCGGCGGCGATCACGCCCGCGGGCAAGCTGCGTTTCGCCGACGGGACGATCGACCGCGCGCGCGGGCGCTGGATCGGCGTGCGCGAGGATCACTCCGGCGGGGGCGAGGCGGTCAACACGATCGTCGCGATCGATCTCGCGACCGGCGGCGCGGGCACGGTGCTGTGCCAGGGCGCCGACTTCTACGCCTCGCCGCGGCTGTCCGCGGACGGGCGGCGCCTCGCCTGGATATGCTGGCACCATCCCGACATGCCGTGGGTCGCGAGCGAGCTGTGGGTGGCGTCGGTCGGCGGCGACGGCCGCGCGCGCGACCCGGTGCGCGTCGCCGGAGGGCCGGACGAATCCGTCTTCCAGCCCGAATGGATGGCGGACGGCACGTTGATCTTCGTCTCCGACCGCAGCGGCTGGTGGAATCTGCAGCGCTGGCGCGACGGCGGCGCGGTCGAGGCGCTTGCCCCGATGGCGGCCGAGTTCGGCGCGGCGCAGTGGGCGTTCGGCCTGTCGACCTATGCGGTGCTCGACGCCAACCGGCTCGTCTGCAGCTACGTCGAGCGCGGGCTCGGCCGGCTGGCGACGCTCGATCTGGCAACGCGCGCGCTGACGCCGCTCCCCGTGCCGGAAAGCGAGTTCGCGCAGGTCCGCGGGCACGGCGATCGCCTCGTCTATCGCGGCGGATCGGCCGACGCGGCGGACCGCATCGTGTCGCTCGATCTCGCGACCGGCGCGCGCACGGTGCTGCGCACGGCCTCGACGGTCGCCGACGATCCGCAGATCCGGCGCTGCCTGGTGGCGCCGCGCGCGGTCGAGTTCCCGACCACCGGCGGCAAGACCGCGTTCGCATTGCACTATCCGCCGTCGAACCCCGACTACGCCGCGCCGCCGGGCGAGAGGCCGCCGCTGGTGGTGAAGAGCCATGGCGGGCCGACCTCGGCGGCGTCGAGCCGGCTCAATCTCGCCATCCAGTTCTGGACCAGCCGCGGCATCGCGGTCGTCGACGTCAACTACGGCGGCTCGACCGGCTTCGGGCGCGACTATCGCGGGCGCCTGCACAAGAGCTGGGGCATCGTCGACGTCGACGACTGCGCCAACGCGGCGCTCCATCTCGTGCGCGAAGGCCTCGCCGACCGCGAGCGGCTGGTGATCACCGGCGGCAGCGCGGGCGGCTACACGACGCTGGCGGCGCTCGCCTTCCGCGACGTCTTCAAGGCCGGCGGCAGCCACTACGGCGTCAGCGACCTTGCAGCACTGGCGCGCGACACGCACAAGTTCGAGTCGCGCTATCTCGACTGGCTGATCGGCCCGTGGCCGCAGGACGAGGCGACGTATCGCGCGCGCTCGCCGCTGCACCACGCGGCGAACATCTCCGCGCCGGTGATCTTCTTCCAGGGCAGCGAGGATGCGGTGGTGCCGCCCAACCAGGCCGAGATGATGGTCGACGCGCTGCGCGCCAGGAACATCCCGGTCGGCTATCTGCTCTTCGCCGGCGAGCAGCACGGCTTCCGCCAGGCCGCCAACATCAAGCGCGCGCTCGACGCCGAGCTGCTGTTCTATTCCGTGCAGGCGTTCCGGACGGGGCTGGGGTTCTGACCGTTCGTCACGTGATCGGCTGGAGGCGCGCGGCTTCCTGGCCGAGCAGGCGCACCAGGCTCTTGAGCGGGGCGAGGGTCGAGAGGGTGCGCGGATACATGGCGCCGGCGGTGAAGCGCGGGATGCGCTCGGTCACCTCGACTTCGCGCAGGTCGGCGCCGAAATTCGTGCGCAGCAGGCCGACCGCGAGACAGGCGAGGTAGCGCCCCGTGCGCAGGAGCTGGACGGCCGCGACCAGCGAGGTCGACTCGACCGCGATGCGCGGCGGCCGCGCGCCGAGCCGCGCCAGCGCCGCGATCAGCCCGGCGATGCCCTCGCGGTCCTCCTGATACGTCACCCACGGGTAGTCCGCGAGATCGCGGCCGCGCACGCGCCTGCGGCCCGCCAGCGGATGGTCCTGGCCGGCGATGATGCCGAGCCGCAGATCGGCGATGCGCCGCGTCACCAGCTGTCCGGAGTGGTCCCCGGGACCCGGCAGGCGGCCGACCAGCACGTCGAGGTCGCCGTTGAGCAGCTGCGGCAGCATGTTGGTGTTGACGCCGATGCGCAGGTCGATGCGCAGCTGCGGGAAGCGTTCGTGCAGCCGCGCCACCGCGAGCGGCAGCAGTGCCGCGCCGAAGAACGGGCCGCCGCCGATGCGCAGCTGGCCGACATGGCCTTCGCGGAAGGCGCGCACCTCCGCCTTGGCGAAGCTCCATTCGGTTTCGATCAGCTTGGCGTGGCGCAGCAGCGCCTCGCCGAAGCGCGTCGCCACGATGCCGCGCGCCCGGCGCTCGAACAGCGTCACGCCGAGCTCGTCCTCGAGCCGGTGGATCGCCTTGCTCACCGCCGGCTGGCTCATCGCCAGCGCCTCGGCGCCGGCGCTGACGCTGCCGGCCTTGGCGACGGCGAGGAACTGGCGGATCAGGGCGAGGTCGCGGGCCACGTATTCGTTCCGGTTATGGCTTCGGGCGCGGAAAGAATTTTACCTATCGCTCGCGCCGGTGGGAAGCTTGCGTCGAAAAGCCGCGGCAACGCGGCCGGTTCGATTCTCGGGAGCAAGCGCCGCCATGAAGGCCGTCTTCGTGCTGTTCGACTCACTCTGTCGGACGGCGATGAGCTGCTACAGCAAGACCCACGTCCACACGCCGAACTTCGCGCGCTTCGCGCAGCGCGCGGTGACGTTCGACAGCCATTTCGTCGGCAGCCTGCCGTGCATGCCGGCGCGCCGCGACCTGCACACCGGGCGGCTCAACTTCCTGCACCGCAGCTGGGGGCCGCTCGAACCCTACGACAACTCGTTCCCGGAGATGCTGCGCGACGCGAACATCCATTCGCACCTCGTCACCGACCACATGCACTATTTCGAGGACGGCGGCGCCACGTATCACGGCCGCTTCCGCACCTGGGACTTCATCCGCGGCCAGGAATACGACCCGTGGAAGGCGATGGTGCAGCCGCCGCTCGAACGCCTGCGCGAGAAGTACGACGCCAAGCACTACGACTTCGCCAAGAGCTGGAAGCGCCTGCAGAACGCGGTCAACCGCGAGTACATGATCGAGGAGAAGGATTTCTGCCTGCCGCGCTGCTTCGAGAGCGGCTTCGATTTCCTCGACACCAACCGCACCGCCGACGACTGGTTCATGCTGCTGGAGTGCTTCGACCCGCACGAGCCCTTCCACGCGCCCGACCGCTTCAAGGACCGCTACCGCACCGGCTGGAACGGCGGCATCCTCGACTGGCCGCACTACGAGAAGGTGACCGACAGCGCCGAGGAGATCGCCGAGATCCGCGCCAACTACGCCGCGCTGATGAGCGCGTGCGACCACTATTTCGGGCGGCTGCTCGACTACTTCGACAAGCACGACATGTGGAAGGACACCGCGCTGATCCTGTCCACCGACCACGGCTTCCTGCTCGCCGAGCACGACTGGTGGGGCAAGAATCTCATGCCCTACTACACCGAGATCTCGCACATCCCGCTGATCGTCCACCACCCCGCGCATGCGGCGAAGGCGGGGCAGCGGCGAAGCGTCGTCACCCAGACGATGGACCTGATGCCGACGATCCTCGACGTGTTCGGCATTCCGGCGCCGGCGGAAACGCTCGGGCGCTCGGTGCTGCCGCTCATCGAGAACGAGAAGCCGATCCGCGATATCGCCATCTTCGGCATGTTCGGCGGGCCGATCGGCGCCACCGACGGCCGCTACACCTACTACCTCTATCCCGGCGATCTCTATGCGCCCGGCCTGCACGAATACACGCTGATGCCCACGCACCTGCATTCGCTGTTCAGCGCGTCGGAGATGCGCACGGCGGTGCTGCGCGAGCCCTTCGACTTCACCAAGGGGATGCCGGTCCTGCGCATCGACGCGACCAAGGACGCGCGGCGCATCCCCGTCCACGACGGCAAGCTGTTCGACCCCGGCGTCGGCACCACGCTCTACGACATCGTCGCGGACCCCAAGCAGCTCAAGCCGTTCCGCGACGAGGAGATCGAGCGCCGCTTCCGCGCCGGCATCGCGCACGAGATGCGCGCGCACGACGCGCCGGCCGAGCTCTATGCACGCTACGGCCTGGTGCCGAAGCGCGCGGCCTGACGACGAACGGAAACAACGAGAACGGAGGAACGCCATGAACAGACGCAACGTGCTCGGCGCCGCCGCGATGGCGCTGGGCCTGATGGCCGCCTACCCGGCGCCCGCCACCGCGCAGGCGCCCTTTGCCGAGGTCGGCCAGCAGGCGCCGATCACCATCCTGATCAACTCCTCGCCGTGGCTCGCCGGCTTCGAGCGCACGGTGCAGCTCTACATCCAGCAGACGCGCAACCAGGTGCGGCTCGACGTGACGCCCTATGGCGGCATGCTCGAAAAGGCGCGCAACGCCGTGCGCGCGGGCGCGAGCCCCTACGACATCCTCAATCTCGATGCGCTGTGGACGATCGAGTTCTACGAAGGCGGGTTCCTGCGGCCGCTCGCCGAGATCGATCCGAATTTCAGCCTGCCGGCGGAAGTGCTCACGTTCCAGGACTCGAACTACTGGAACGCGCAGCGGCGCTGGCGCACGCGCGAGGGCGGCGCGCTGATGGGCTATTCGCCCAACGGCAACGTCCACGTGCTCTACTATCGCGCCGACCTGCTGCGCCAGGCGGGTCTCGAGCCGCCGCGCACGTGGGACGACGTCGCGGCGATCTGCCAGCGCCTGCACCGGCCGCCCGCCATGTACGGCTTCGTCACCCGCGGCGAGCGCGGCAATCCGATCCGCTACGACTGGACGCCGTTCATGCAAGGGGCGGGCGCCTCGATCGTGCGCGCGCCCCAGGACGGCGACTACACGGTCACCATCAACTCGCCGCAGGCCAAGCAGGCGCTCGACCGTTTCATCGCGCTCCAGCGCAACTGCGCGCCGCCCAATGTCGGCGTGCTCGGCCAGGGCGACGTCATCCAGCTGCTCGCCACCGGCCGCGCGGCGCAGGGACTGGCGGTGATCGCCGCGTGGTCGACCTTCGACGACCGCCAGCGCTCGGCCGTCGTCGGCCAGATCAACACGGTCGTCGTGCCCGCCTTCCCGGGGCGCGACCCCGGCGTCGCGATCGGCAACTGGGTGTTCGCCGTGCCGAAGAACGCGCCGGCCGAGCGCCAGCGCGCGGCGGTCGCCTTCTCGCGCTGGTTCCTCACCGCCGGGGCGCAGCGCGCCTATGCCGAGGGCGGCGGCATCCCGGTGCGCTCCGACACCTTCGCCTCCGACCTCGCGCAGCGGCCGGAGTTCCGCTGGATGCGCGCCTATCTCGACAGCCAGCCGCATGCGCGCCAGGAGCTCGGCTACGCCGAGGGCGCTCAGGTCGAGGCGGTGCTGGGGCTGCGCCTCAACCAGGCGCTGATCGGCGAGATGTCGTCGGGCCGCGCGCTCAACACCGCGGCGCGCGAGATCGAGGAGATCTTCCAGCGCAGCGGCCGGCGCACCGGCCGTCTCGAGCCGCTGCCGGAGTGAGGATGGACGGGCCGCAACGCTGTCGTAGGGGCCGGGCTCGTCCCGGCCCGGGCGGCCTCGGGCCGCTGGCGCCCGCCCGCCGCGCTGCGCGCGGCCGGGCCGGGCAATCCCGCCTGCGACGGCGGCGCGGCCCGTGAGCATCCGTACGACGGACGCAGCGCGCGGCGAGGGCGCCGCCCCGCGCGCCGCATCCGATCTCGTCAACGCCACCTTCCGGCACTGGAGCCTGTGGCCGTGCCTGGGGTTCCTGCTGGCGCTGTCGGTCTATCCGGTCGTGCAGCTCGTGCCGATGGCGCTGTCGACGATCGAGTTCGCCGGCGGGCAGGCGGTGTGGCGCTTCACGCCGCGGCGCAATCTCGACCTGCTGCTGGCCGACGAGGTGCTGCGCGACGCCATCGTCAACACGCTGGTCTTCGTCGGGCTGTCGGTCGCGATCGAGATGGTGCTCGGCTTCTTCGCGGCGCTGTTCATCGCCTGCCTGCCGCGCGGCCGGGTGTTCGCGCGCACGATCATGATCCTGCCCATCCTGTTGCCGGCGGTCGCGATCGGCAGCATGTGGAAGCTGATGTACAACTACGATTTCGGGCTGTTCAACCAGATCGCCGGCGCGCTCGGCATCGAGCCGGGCAACTGGCTCGGCGACACGCGATGGGCGCTGCTCGCGGTCGTCGTCGTCGACGTCTGGCACTGGACGCCCTTCGTCTTCCTGATCCTGTTCGCCTCGATCGAGGCGCTGCCGCAGGACGTGCTCGAGGCGGCGCGGGTCGACGGCGCATCGGCGTGGCAGATGATTCGCCTGATCATCCTGCCGCTGCTCGGGCCCGCGCTCGCGGTGGCGGCGATCTTCCGCGCCATCGGGGCGTTCAAGGCCTTCGACCAGGTCTACCTGCTGACCTCCGGCGGGCCGGGGACCGCGACCGAGCTGGTGAGCCTCCATCTCAACCGCGTGTTCTTCGAGCAGAACCAGCTCGGCTACGGCGCGATGCTGTCGCTCACCATCATCGCGGTGATCGCCGCGACGATCGGCGTCGCGCGCTGGGCGGCACCGGGCGGCGATCGCGCCGTCGCGGCGAAGGCGGCGCCATGATCCCGCTTCACGGCCGCGCCGCCTGGATCGGCTATGGCGTGCTGGCGCTGACGATCCTGTTCATCCTCGGGCCGACCGCGTGGATCGCCATCCAATCGATCAAGTACCAGATCGCGATCTTCACCGGCGCCTGGGTGTTCGAGCCGACGCTCGACAACTACAGCGACGTGCTGTTCAGCCTGCGCTCCGACCTCGTGCACAACCTCGTCAACAGCCTGATCGTCGCCGCCGCCAGCACGGTCGTGGTGCTGGTCGTCGGCACGCTCGGCGCCTATGCGATCCAGCGCTGGCACCGCCGCAGGCTGTTCGCGCGCATCCTGCTCGGCTGGGTGCTGGTGTTCCACATGATCCCGGTGATCACGCTGGTCGGCCCGTGGTACGTGCTGTTCCAGACGCTGGGGCTCTACAACACGCTGGCGGCGCTGATCCTCACCCACGTCACCATCAACGTGCCGATGACGATGTGGATCATGCTGACGTTCTTCAACGAGGTGCCGGCCGAGCTGCACGAGGCGGCGACGATCGACGGCTGCGGCGACTTCACGACCTTCCGGCGCATCATCCTGCCGCTGGTCGGGCCCGGCCTCGTCTCGGCCGGCATCCTCTCCTTCGTCTTCAGCTGGAACGAGTTCGCGATCGCGCTCAACCTCACCGCGCGCGACACCGCGACGGTGCCGGTGGCGATCGCGCGCTTCGCCCAGCAGTTCGAGATCCAGCACGCGCAGATGGCGGCGTCGTCGATGATCGCGATCGTGCCGGCGCTGATCCTGATGGCGGTGGGCCAGCGCTTCGTGGTGCGCGGCCTGACGATCGGGGCGGTGAAGTAGGCGCGCGGCGTCAGCCCGCGGCCGCCGGCTTGCGCCGCCCGCGCTTGCCGGCGGCGGGCTTTGCGGGCGCTTCGGCGAGCGCGGCGGCTGAGAGACGTATCACCTCCGGCGGGGTCGGGATGGGGCTGTCGACATGGCCGCGGTCGCGATAGCCGAACGCCGGGAACGGGCCGCCGTGCCAGCGCTGCTCGACCGTGCCGCCGTAGCGCGGGCTCGCCTGCGCGCGATGGGCCTGCGCCTTCGCCCGGTCGCCCGGCACGTAGCCGATCGGCGCGACCTTCGAATTGTCCCACCAGCCCCGCTCGAGGTCGGAGGCGCCGTAGAGCACGGCGAAGCCGAAGCGCGGCGCGGTGATGCACGCTTCGACCAGCCGCAGCAGGTCGGGATAGGACAGCCAGATCTGCCGGCCGTAGTCGTCGAACGGCTCGGGGATCGCCCAGCCGATGCGCAGGCACGCGATGTCCATGCCGAACTTGTCGACGTGATAGCGCGCGAGATTCTCGCCGACGCACTTGGTGACGCCGTAGAGCGTGTCGGGCCGGTGCGCGGCGTCGGTGTCGATGCGCTGCGGCACCGGATGGAATCCGGTGGCGTGAGCCGAGCTCGCATAGACGATGCGTTCGACGCCGTGGCGCCGCGCGGCATCGAAGACGTTGTAGGTGCCCCGGATGTTGGTCTGCATCAGGCGCTCGAAGCTGTTCTCGCCGATGCCGCCGAAATGGACGACCGTGTCGCAGCCGGCGACCATGGCCTCGACCGCTTCGCGCTCGGCGAGGTCGGCGACGACGACCTCGTCGTCCGCGCGCGCCGGCTCGAAGGCCGCGACGTCGGTCGAGCGCAGCGCGCCGAAGCGCGTCGCGAGCCGCGGCCGCAGCCAGCGCCCGAGCCGGCCGGCGGCGCCGGTGAACAGGAGTCTGCGGTCGGTCATTGGAATCGGCGTGGCTTGTCGTGGCGGAGGAGACGGTACGCGCGCCATCATGGCGCCATCCCTGCAGCGCAGGTCAAGAGCGGCGCGGCGGCGTAGAGTGCCGCCGAACGGCTGGCGTGGAGGAAGCGATGCGGGCACTGCGGGTCGGGCTGATCGGGTCGGGCTACATGGGCAAGTGCCACGCGCTGGCATGGAATGCGGTGGCACCGGTCCATGGCGACGTCGCGCGGCCGGAGCTCGCGATGCTCGCCGAGGCGAACGAGGATCTGGCGCGCGAACGCGCGGCGGCGCTCGGCTTCGCGCGCGCGACCGGCGACTGGCGCGCGCTCGTCGGCGATCCCGACATCGACGTCGTGTCGATCACCACGCCCAACGCCTTCCATGCCGAGATGGCGATCGCCGCGCTCGCGGCCGGCAAGCACGTGTGGTGCGAGAAGCCGATGGCGCCGACGCTGGCGGCCGCCGAGGCGATGGCCGCGGCGGCGCGGGCCTCGGGCCGGGTGGCGATGCTCGGCTACAACTACGTCCAGAACCCGGCGGTGCGGCTCATCGCGTCGCTGATCGGCGACGGCACGATCGGGCAGGTCAACCATCTGCGCATCGAGATGGACGAGGACTTCATGGCCGATCCCGCCGCGCCGTTCTCCTGGCGCTCGGAGGCGGCAGCGGGCTACGGCGCGCTCGACGACTTCGCGGTGCATCCGCTGAGCCTGATCCACACGCTGGTCGGCCTGCCCGCGCAGGTCTTCGGCGAGATGGCGAAGCCGTGGCCCGACCGGCCGTCGCCGGCGGGACGCCGCGCCGTCGAGACCTGGGACATCGCGGCGGCGCTGCTGCGCTTCGCGTCGGGCGCGACCGGCACGATCCAGGTCAGCCGCACCGCGTGGGGCCGGAAGGGCCGGATCTTCGTTCAGCTCTTCGGCGACCGCGGCACCATCGCCTTCGACCAGGAGCGCTTCAACGAGGTCCAGCTCTTCGTCGCCGAGGGGCCGCGCGCCACGCGCGGCTTCCGCACCATCCTGATGACGCCCGACCATCCGCCGTTCGGCGCGTTCACGCCGGGCGCCGGCCATCAGCTCGGCTTCAACGACCTCAAGACCATGGAATGCCGGGCACTGATCGGCCGCATCGCGGGCGAGCCGAGCGTCGGCATCGACTTCGCCGACGGCCTTGCCATCGAGCGCATTGTCCACGCGATCGCGCGGAGCTTCCGCGAGGGGCGCTGGATCGCGTCCGCCGGCTGAATCAGCGCATGCCGGTGATCGAATCGCTGATCGCGCGGGGATCGCGTGCCGGCCAGCGCCCGGCGTCGACCTGGGCGAGGAAATCCCCCACGATGCGGTTGAACTGGTCGGGATCCTCGAGGTTGATGCCGTGGCCGCAATTCGGCATCACGGCCAGCGCCGCGGTGGGGATGGTCTGCTTCATCAGCAGGCCGGGCAGCAGGCAAGGCCAGTCCTCGTCGCCGTGCAGGACCAGCGTCGGCATGCGCAGCGCCTTCATCGCGTCGGTGAGGTCGTAGAGCGACGGCCGCTCGCGCTGGACGCCGAGCTGGGTATTGGCGGAGCCGAGTGCCGAATGCTCGCCGAGCTGGGCGAGGAAGACGGCGAAGCCGCGCGGGTCCTTGTTGGCGTACTGCACGCGTGTCGGGCCATAGGCGTAGCGCGCGGCAAAGGCCTTCATGCCCTGGGCGCGGATCAATTCGACCGTGGCGACGCCCTCGGCGCGGAAGGCCTCGCGCTTGGCCGGGTCGGCGCCATAGCCGCAGCCGCAGACGGCGAGCGACAGCGCCCGCGCGGCGTGGCGGAAACCGAAATGGAGGGTCGCGAAGCCGCCCATCGACAGGCCGACGACATGGGCGCGCGCGATGGCGAGATGGTCGAGCACGGCGGCGATGTCGTCGGCCGCGCGGTTCTGCGAATACGCAGACGGATCGGGCGGCACGTCCGATGGCGGATAGCCGCGGGCGTTGTAGGCGATGGCGCGATAGCGCTGCCCGAAATGGCGAAGCTGCGGCTCCCAGCTGCGATGGTCGCCGGCGAATTCATGGACGAAGATCACCGGCGTGCCGGCGCCGGCCTCCTCGTAGTAGAGCTTCACCCCGTCATCGGCGGTTGCGTGCGGCATGGGCGGTTCTCCCCGATCGTTGCGCCCAGCTTCGCCGGGGCCGCGGCGGAAGAAAAGAGGCGGTATTGCGCGCGGCGCATGACCGCCCGGCGCGCTCTCGACGGGCAACCGCTCATGGTGCCATGGTAGGAAACTTGCCGGCGGCGGCGCGCGGGGGACGATGCGGGACTACGTCGAAAAGCTGATTTCACGGGGTGAAATGCGGGTCGTCGAGCGCGAGGTCGATCCGCGCCACGAGCTCGCGGCGGTGATCAAGCGATCGCAGGCCGAAAGCGACCTGCCGCTGCTGTTCCGCAAGGTGCGCGGCACCGCGATGCCGGTCGTGTCCAACATCTACGGCAGCCGCGCACGGCTCTGCGAGATGATCGGCGCCGACGACGGGCTGTTCTGCAGGCGCTGGCGCGCGCTGATGCAGGGCATGAAGCCGACGTCGCCGGATTTCCTCGCGCGCGCCGCGCCGCCGGCCGGTCTGCGCGAGGGCCGCCTCTCCGACCTGCCGCAGATCACGTATTGGGAGCGCGACGCCGGACCCTACGTCACGTCGGCGATCTATCTCGCGCGCGAGCCGGATACGGGTGTCGCCAACCTGTCGTTCCACCGCTCGATGATGGTCGGCGACGACGAGCTGCGCATCCGGCTCGGCAGCACGCACGACCTGACCGGCTACCAGCGCAAGGCGGAGGCGCGCAACCAGGCGCTGCCGGCGGCGCTGCTGATCGGCACCGCGCCGGAGATCTTCCTCGCCGCGGCCGCGTCGCTGCCCTACGACACCGACGAGCTTTCGGCGGCGGCGCAGATCAGGGGCGCCCCGATCCCGATGCGCCCCTGCGCCACCATCGACCTCGAGGTGCCGGCCGACACGGAGATCGTGGTCGAGGGCGAGATCCTGCCGCATGTCCGCCTGCCCGAGGGGCCGTTCGGCGAATTCCAGGGCTACTACGTACCGGTCGGCGACAACCACGTCTTTCGCGTCAAGCACGTGTCGTGGCGCGACGGCGCGATCTTCCACGGGCTGCTCTGCGGTTCGCCGGAGGACGTGCGGCTGCTCCAGGCGACGATCGCCGCGCGCATCTATGCGGCGCTCGTCGACCGCGTGCCGGGGGTGATCGACGTCGCCGTGCATGCCGCGCTGTTCGGCACGGTGGTCAAGATCCGCCCGCAATACGACGGCCATGCGCGGCACGTGGCGCTCGCCGCCGTCGGCTCGCACATGGACTACAACAAGGCGGTGATCGTGGTCGACGAGGACGTCGACATCCACGATCTGCACGACGTCTGGTGGGCCTTCCTCACCCGCGGCCGCGCCGACGCGCGCACGACCGTCATCGCCGACGTGCCCGGCTTCTACCGCGATCCGGAGCGCGACCATTGGGGCCGGCTGCTGATCGACGCCACCAAGCCGCGCGGCCGCGAAGCCGAGTTCGAGCGCCGCCGCATTCCCGGCGAGGAGGCGATCCACCTCGCCGACTATTTCGCGCCGCCGCGGGGATAGCCCGGGTGATCCAGCTCCAGAGCATCCTCACCAGCATGGCCGAACAGGGGCTGCTGTTCGCCTTTCTCGGCCTCGGCGTGCTCATCACCTTCCGCTTCTTTCGCTTCCCCGACCTGACGGCCGAAGGCAGCTATCCGCTTGGCGGGGCGGTCGCGGCCTCGCTGCTCGTCGTCGGCGTCGACCCGTTCGCCGCCACCGCGGCGGCGGTCGCGGCGGGGGCCGGCGCCGGCGTGGCGACCGCGCTCATCCACACCAAGCTCAAGATCAACAACATCATCGCCGGCATCATCGTGATGACCGCGCTCTACACCGTGAACCTCCGGGTGATGGGCCGCGCCAACGTTTCGCTGCTCACGGCGCCGTCGATCTACGAGGACATCGTGCGCTGGCTGAATGCGCTCGGCTTCGGCCTGCGCGACGGGGCGATGACGACGATAGCCATCACCGCGGTGCTGCTGGTCCTCGTGTCGATCGCGCTTGCCGCCTTCCTGCGCACCGATCTCGGCCTCGCGGTGCGCGCAACCGGCGAGAACGAGACGATGATCCGCTCGCTCGGCGTCGACACCGACCGCACCAAGATGATCGGCCTCGCCATCTCCAACGGCGCGATCGCGCTGTCGGGCGCGCTGGTGGCGCAGAACCACGGCTTCGCCGATATCGGCATGGGCATCGGCATCCTGGTGACCGGCGCCGCGGCGGTGCTGATCGGCGAGGCGATCTTCGGCGACCGCTCGATCGCGCGCTGGATCGTCGCCGCGATCGTCGGCGTGCTGATCTACCGGCTGCTGGTCGCGCTCGCGCTGCGCGTCGGCATGCAGCCGGTCGACCTGAAGTTCGTGACGGCGGCGCTGCTGCTCGCGGCGCTGGCGGTGCCGCGGCTGCGCGTGCGGCTGGTCGGCCGATGAGCGCCGCGATGCTGGCGCTGGAGGGAGTCACCAAGACCTTCATGGCGGGGACGCCCAACGCGGTGGCGGCGCTCGACCGGCTCGACCTCGCGCTCGCCGCGGGCGACTTCGTCACCGTCATCGGCTCGAACGGCGCCGGCAAGTCCACGATGCTGCGCGCGATCGTCGGCCTCGTCGAGCCGGAGCAGGGCAGCATCCGCCTCGACGGCGCCGACATCACGCACGAGAAGGTCCATCGCCGCGCCGGCGCGATCGGCCGCATCGCCCAGGACCCGCACGAGAGCACCTGCGCGGTGATGTCGATCGAGGAGAACCTCGCCATGGCGGCGAAGCGCGGCCAGCGCCGCGGCCTGGCGCGCGCGGTGACGCCCGCATTGCGCGAGCGTTTGCGCACGGAGCTGGCCGCGATCGGCCTCGGTCTCGAGGCGCGGCTCGATGCGCGCGTCGGCACGCTGTCGGGCGGCCAGCGCCAGGCGCTGGCGCTGCTGATGGCGACCCTGGCGCGGCCCAAGCTGCTGCTGCTCGACGAACATCTTGCCAGCCTCGATCCGAAGACCGCAGAGGCGGTGATGCAGCTGACCGACCGCCTGGTGCGCGAGGGCGCGCTGACCACGCTGATGGTGACGCACAACATGCACGAGGCGATCCGCTGGGGGAACCGGCTGGTGATGATGCACGCCGGCCGCGTCGTGCTCGACGTCGCGGGCGCCGACAAGGCGGGGCTGACCGTGCCCGGCCTGGTCGAGCGCTTCCACGAGGTGAGCCGCGAAACGCTTTCGGACGACCGGGTTCTGTTGGCCTAACATCGCCCCGAAGGGGCGGGCAGAGGAGAGAGACGCACATGTTCGATCGACGTGGATGGATGTCGCGCCGGGCCGGCCTTGCCGCGCTCGGCCTCGTTGTCGGCGCCGGCGCGCTCGCCGGCGCGTTCGCCCAGACGGTGCGCACCGCGCCCGAGCCGGGGCGCACCTACCGCATCGGCTATTCGCAGATCGTCGACCACCCGGCGCTCAACGAGACGCGCCGCGGCTTCCTCGACGCGCTGCGCCAGGCGGGCTTCGTCCAGGGCCAGAATCTGGTCTTCGACTACCAGAACGCCCAGGGCGACGTCGGCAATGCGCGGACCATCGCCGAGAAGTTCATCGCCGACCGGGTCGACCTGATCGCGCCGTGCACGACGCCGAACGTCCAGGCGGCGATCCGCGTGGCGCGCGGCAGCCGCATCCCGGTGGTCTTCGGCTGCGTGACCAACCCCGTCGATTCGGGGATCATCGCGTCGCTCGATCAGCCGACGGGGGCCAACGTCACCGGCCACTACGGCATTCCGCCGGTGAGCCAGATGTTCGACCTGGCGGCGCAGTTGAGCCCGCAGGCGCGCCGCTTCGGCACCATCTACAATGCGGCGGAGACCAATTCGCAGATCGTCAACCGCCGGGCCAAGGCCGAGGCCGAGCGGCGCGGGCTGCAATGGGTCGAGGTCCAGATCGCGTCCAGCGCAGAGGTCCGCACCGCGATCGAATCGCTGGTCGGTCGCGTCGACGCGATCATGACGCCGCAGGACAACACGGTGGCGTCCGCCTATGACGCGGTCACGCGGGTCGCGCGCGACAACCGCATTCCGCTCTTCTCGCTCGACATCACGACGGTCGAACGCGGCGCCATCGCCTCGTATTCGAACAACCAGTACCAGACCGGCGTCGACTGGGCGAACGACGTGGCGATTCCCGTGCTGCTCGGCCGCGACGCCGGCACGATCGCGCCGACGGCCTATCGCGCCTTCGACCTGTTCGTGAACCGCGCCGCCGCCGCCTCGGTCGGCATCACCCTGCCGCCGGAACTGGTGCAGCGCGCGAGCCGCGTCTTCGACCGCTAGGAAGCGGCCATGACCCCGGAGGCGATCCGCGCGCTCGTCGGCGCGGGTCGCATCGACCGCCGGGTCTACACGGACCCGGCGATCTTCGCGCTCGAGATCGAGCGCATCTTCGCGCGCGCCTGGATCTATGTCGGCCACGACAGCCAGGTGCCGCGGCCCGGCGACTTCTTCACCACCAGCGTCGCCGCGCGCCCCGTGGTGATGATCCGCGACGACGACGGCGCGATCCGGGTGCTGCGCAATCGCTGCGGCCATCGCGGCGCGATGGTGGTCACCCAGCGCAGCGGCAGCGCGAGGCTGCTGCGCTGCCCCTATCACGGCTGGACGTTCCGCCGCGACGGCGCGCTCGACGCCGTGCCGCTGGCCGACGGCTACGACGGCAGCGGCTTCGACCGCTGCAACCCGGCCTATGGCATGCCCAAGCTGGCGCGCGTCGCCAACTATCGCGGCTTCGTCTTCGCGAGCCTCGCCGCCGACGGGCCCGACCTCGAAACCTTTCTGGGGCCGGCGCGCGGCAGCCTCGACAACATGGTGGAGCGCGCGCCCGACGGCGCGCTGGAGATCGCCGGCGGCTGCTTCCGCGCGGTCCAGCGCAACAACTGGAAGATCTATCTCGAAAACCTGCATGACGGCGTCCATGCGCCGGTGGTCCACCAGGCCTCGATCGAGGCGAGCCGCAGCGCCGCAGCGCGGCCCGATGCGCGACCGAGCTTCGCGCTCGACGTCGTCGCCGCCAACGGCGCCGGCTATCGCACGATGGGCCAGCTGCAGGTGAACTGCTATCCGCACGGCCACAGCGACATGCGCGGCTTTCGCCGCACCGATGCCGACGATCCGCAGTTCGCGGCGTACGTCGCGTCGCTTTCGGCGCGACTCGGGCGTGAACGCGCCGCCGAAGTTCTCGCCGACAACCGCCACAACGCGATGGTCTATCCGAGCTTCTCCGTCCATCCGGCCTTCCAGCAGCTCCGCGTCATCATCCCGCAGTGCGTCGAGCGCACGGTCATCGAGGTGTGGTGCCTGCGCATGAAGGGCGCGCCGCCGCTGCTCCATCGCCGCACGATCGCCTTCGCCAACGCGGTGCATTCGCCGGCCTCGATCGTCAAGGTCGACGATCTCGAGGCCTATGAGCGGGTGCAAAACGGCCTCGCCCACGACGCGCCGGCCTGGGTGAGCGCGGAGCGCGGCGCCGCCGGCGATCCGGCCGTCGCCGCGAGCGCGCTCGACGAGCGCTTCATCCGCAACCAGTACGCCGCGTGGAACGACTACATGGCAGGTGCGGCGTGAACGATCTGCGCGCGCTCGAAGCCTTTCTCCATCGCGAGGCGGCGCTGCTCGACGATCAGCGCTTCGAGGACTGGCGCGACCTTCTGACCGGCGACGCGACCTATTGGGTGCCGGCGGCGCCGGACCAGCCCGATCCGCTCGACCATGTCTCGCTGTTCTACGAGGACCGCACCCTGCTGGCGATGCGCATCGCGCGGCTGCGCCACCCGCAGGCGCACGCGCTCGCGGTGCCGATCCGCACCAGCCGCATCGTCGGCAATGTGATGGCAGGGGCGCCGCTCGACGGCGACGTCGTCGTGCGATCGCGCTTCCAGATCGTCGAGCGCCAGGGCGATCGCCAACGCCTGTTTGCCGGCGCCTATACGCACCGGCTCGTACCGGCGCCCGGCGGGTTCGCGATCCGGCAGAAGCGCGTCGACCTGATCGACTGCGACGGCCTGCACGAGGCGATTCAGATCATCCTGTAGCCGACGCGGCGCCGAGCTCGATCAGCTTCACCTTGAGCGCGACGAGATCGCGCCAGGCCTCGCGCTTGGCGATCGGCTGGCGCAGCAGATAGGCAGGGTGGAAGGTCGCGATCGCCGGAATGGCGCGGCCGAGGCGTTCGCTGCGCCATTCCATCCAGCGCCCGCGCAGCCGGGTGATGCCCTCGCTGCGACCGGTGAGCGCCTTGGCCGCCGCGGCGCCGAGGAAGCACAGCACCAGCGGGTCGACCAGCTCGATATGGCGTTCGACGAAGGGCAGGCAGATCGCGGTCTCGGACGCGGTCGGCAGGCGGTTGCCCGGCGGGCGCCAGAACACCGTGTTCGTGATGTAGAAGTTGCGCGCGCGCTCGAGCCCGATATGCGCGAGCATGCGGTCGAGCAGCTGGCCGCTGACGCCGACGAAGGGCTTGCCGAGCCGGTCCTCGTCGGCGCCCGGCGCCTCGCCGATGAACATCACCCGGCCCGCCGGCGTGCCGTCGGCGAATACCGTGTTGGTTGCGGTCGCCTTGAGCGTGCAGCCGTCGAATGCCATCACCGCCGCGCGCAGCTCGTCGAGCGTCGTGCAGCGCAGGGCGATCTCGCGCGCCGACAGCTCGGCCGGCCGGCTCGCCTGCGGCGGCGCGATCGCCGCCGGCGCGGAATCGCGGCGTGCCGGTGCGGGCGCGCTCGCCGCGGCGGCGGCGGGCGGCGGCGCGCGGAAGCGGTCGACGGGATCGTCGAGCACGGCCTCGTCGGCGCCCATCGCGATCAGCCATGCGAGCGCGGTGCGGTCGTCCATCATCGCGGCGAGGCTAGCACGGCGCGCACCCTGTCGTCGCGCCGGCGCTTCGCGTATAGATGGGCAACCGCAGGAGGCGCCCCGAGGGGTCGGAGCGCCGGGGAAGCTGGAGTTTCTCGATGGCGCGCGACAGCATGGAATTCGATGTGGTGATCGTCGGGGCGGGCCCGTCGGGCCTGTCGGCGGCGATCCGCCTCAAGCAGCTCGCCGCCGAGCACGGCCGCGAGATCGCGGTCTGTGTCGTCGAGAAGGGCTCGGAGGTCGGCGCCCACATCATGTCGGGCGCGGTGCTCGAGCCGCGCGCGCTCGACGAGCTGATCCCGCGCTGGAAGGAGCGCGGCGCGCCGCTCAACACGCCCGTCGAGAGCGACCGCTTCCTGCTGCTGACCGAAGTGAATTCGATCCGCATGCCGACGCCGCCGCAGATGCGCAATCACGGCAACTACATCATCAGCCTCGGCAATCTGTGCCGCTGGCTGGCGCAACAGGCGGAGGCGCTGGGAGTCGAGATCTATCCCGGCTTCGCCGCCGCCGAGGTTCTCTATGACGAAGCCGGCGCGGTGGTCGGCGTCGCCACCGGCGACATGGGCATCGGCAAGGACGGCCAGCCGGGCGCGCGCTTCCAGCCGGGCGTCGAGCTGCGCGCGCGCCAGACCTTGTTCGCCGAGGGCTGCCGCGGCTCGCTCACCAAGACGCTGTTCGACCGCTTCGCGCTGCGCAACGGCGTCGACCCGCAGACCTTCGGCATCGGCATCAAGGAGCTGTGGGAGATCCCGGAGGCGCAGCACCGCCCGGGCACGGTCGTCCACACGATCGGCTGGCCGCTCGACTGGAAGACCTATGGCGGGTCGTTCCTCTACCACCTCGAGAACCGCCAGGTCGCGGTGGGCTACGTCGTCGGCCTCGACTACGCCAACCCTTACCTGTCGCCGTTCGAGGAGTTCCAGCGCTTCAAGACCCATCCCGACGTGCGCCCGACCTTCGAGGGCGGGCGGCGCATCGCCTATGGCGCGCGCGCGATCAACGAGGGCGGCTTCCAGTCGATCCCGAAGCTGACCTTCCCCGGCGGCGCGCTGATCGGCTGCACCGCGGGCTTCCTCAACGTCCCCAAGATCAAGGGCACGCACACGGCGATGAAGTCCGGCATGGTCGCGGCCGAAGCCGTGTTCGACGCGCTGGGCGAAGCCGAAGGCCCGGTCGAGGCGGCCGACTACCGCGCCCGGCTCGAGGCGAGCTGGGTGTGGGACGAACTCTATCGCGTGCGCAACCTTCGGCCGGGCTTCCGCTGGGGGCTGCTTCCCGGCCTCGCGCATGCGGCGATCGACACCTATGTGCTGCGCGGGCGGGCGCCGTGGACGCTGCGCCATCACGCCGACAACGCCACGCTCAAGCACAAGAACAAGGCGAAAAAGATCGCCTATCCCAAGCCCGACGGGGTGGTGAGCTTCGACCGGCTGTCCTCGGTGTTCCTGTCGAACACCAACCACGAGGAAGACCAGCCGTCGCATCTCAAGCTCAAGGACCCCAGGATCGCGATCGACACCAATCTCGCGCTCTACGACGCGCCGGAGCAGCGCTATTGCCCCGCCGGCGTCTACGAGATCGTGCGCGCCGCTGACGGCGGCGACCCGCGGCTGCAGATCAACGCGCAGAACTGCGTCCACTGCAAGACCTGCGACATCAAGGACCCG
>JAEUKZ010000176.1 GCA_016793045.1 Alphaproteobacteria bacterium | reverse complement strand
CAAGCGGCCCTATTCGGTGAAGGAGGCCGCCGCGGCGGTCGGCACGGCGCATGTCGCGATCGAGATCGTCGACCTGCGCATCGCCAAGCCGTCGAGCGAGGTCGGCATCGCCAGCCTGATCGCCGACCAGGGCGCCAACGGGGCGCTCGTCCTCGGTCCGGCGATCAGGCGCTGGCGCACGTTCGACCTCGCCGCCGCGACGGCGCGCATGATCGTCAACGGCAAGGTGGTCGGCGAGGGCAACGGCACGGCGGTGCTCGGCAATCCGCTCAACGCGCTCGCCTGGCTCGCCAACCACCGGCGCACGCGCGACGGGCTCGCCAAGGGCCAGGTGGTGACGACCGGGACGCTGACGGGGATCTATCGCGCCGAAGGCGGCGATCAGGCGGTCGGCGATTTCGGCCGGCTCGGCAAGGTGTCGCTGGCTTTCCTGCCCTGACGGCGGCGGACTGCGCGTTCAAACGCCGGCTTTCGCCGCCGCGAGCGCTTCGCGGATCACGTCGAGATCGCCGATGTGGTTGGCGAAGATGAGGATGAGCTTGGCGTTCACCATCGCGCTCTGCTGCTCGTTCAGGCCGTCGTGCGCCTCGATGAGGAGCTGGTAGAACGCGTCGGGGTCGGCGAAGGCCGGGTCGCTGCGCAGCTTGGCGGTCATGGTCTTGCGTCCTTGCGGGTGGCGGCGCTCATCGCCCCGCGGCGCGGGCGAGCGCGGCGACGACCGCGGCGATGTCGAAGCTGCGCCAGCGCGCGGCGACGATCTGGTCGGGCCGCACAAGATAGACGGTTCCCGGCCGCGCGTCATAGCGCTGCGCGGCCAGTCCGTCCGCATCGATGCACAGCGCGGCGCCGTCGGGCGCTACGACGCTGCGGGGGGCGACGAAGACCACGCGCACCGGTGCCGGCGCATGCGCGAGGCTGCGCAGGGCCGCCGCGGCGGCGCCTGTCACCGGCCCGTCGGCGAAGATCAGGGCGACGAACTGCCCGCCGAGCGCGGACAGCAGCCATCCCGCGGCACCGTCCCTGACGACCGGCGCGTCGGCGGCGACCGTGCCGGGTGCCGGCGACGGACCGAACGCGTCGCGGTCCGGCGTGCTGAGCGGCGAGCCGCGATGCACGGCCGGAACGGACAGCCGGCCGCTGTTGACCAGCCGGCGCGCGAACGGTGCGCTGCGAGCGAGCGCCAGGGTCGCGTCGCGGAAGAGCCGGCTCGCCGCGCCCTTGGGTGTGATGAAGTCGGTGGCGCGCGTCGAGTTGAGGATGTTCTCGTCGGCGGCCTCGACGCGCTCGCTGTCGTAGCTGTCGAGCAGCGTGTCGGGTGCGGTGCCCGCCGACACCATGGCGAGCTTCCAGGTCAGGTTGTCGACGTCCTGCACGCCCGAGTTGGCGCCGCGCGCGCCGAACGGGCTCACCTGGTGCGCCGCGTCGCCGGCGAAGATGACGCGCCCGTGGCGGAAGCGGTCGAGCCGCCGGCATTGGAACGTATAGACGCTGACCCATTCAAGATCGAACCTGGCGTCGGGCCCGAGCATCGCGCGCAGCCGCGGCACGACACGCTCGGGCTTCTTCTCCAGCTCGGGATCGGCGTCCCAGCCGAGCTGCAGGTCGATGCGCCAGACATCGTCGGCCTGCTTGTGGAGCAGTGCCGAGCCGCCGTCGTGGAAGGGCGGCTCGAACCAGAACCAGCGCTCGCTCGGGAAGGCGGCGCGCATCTTCACGTCGGCGATCAGGAAGCGGTCCTCGAAGACCTTGCCCTTGAAGTCGAGGCCGAGCAGCCGGCGCGTGGCGCTGCGCGCCCCGTCGCAGGCGATCACCCAGTCGGCGTCAAGCTCGTACGGGCCTTCGGGCGTGTCGATCGTCAGCCGCGCGCCGTCGCGCGCCGGAGCGATCCCGGTCAGCCGGTTGCGCCAGCGCAGTTCCACGCCCGCGCTGCGCGCCGCCGCATCGACCAGCGCCTCCTCGAGGTAGTATTGCTGCAGGTTGATGAAGGCCGGGAACTGGTGGCCGCGTTCGGGCAGCAGGTCGAAGGCGAAGACCGGGTCGCGGCCGAAGAACACCTTGCCGATGTTCCAGGTGACGCCCTTGGCCATCAGCGGCGAAGCGGTGCCCAGGCGGTCCCAGATCTCGAGGGTGCGCTTGGCATAGCAGATCGCGCGGCTGCCCACGCTGACCGTGTCGTCGTCGTCGATCACGACCGCCGGGATGCCGTGGCGCGAGAGGCCGAGCGCGGCGGTCAACCCGACCGGGCCGGCGCCGACCACCACCACCTTGCGGCGCGCAACGCCGCCGTCCTGGTCGGCGCTGCGACGATAGGGATAGACCGGCGCCGCATGGGGGGTGACGGTGGCCATGGCGTCTCCCTGAGCCTCGTTGTCGTTGCGGCCACGTTAGTTTCATCTGAAACCATTTGCAACGGGGCCGGGCTGCGCGGGCTTGGGTTCGGCGCCGCGGTCTGCTAGGGATCGGGAAACCCGCCCGCCGACGCGAGATGGCCTCGTCGATCGCACCTCCCGCCCCGATGCTCGAAACGCCGCGCCTGATCCTGCGCGGCCATCGCCGCGCGGACTTCGCGGCCTGCGCCGCGATGTGGGCCGATCCGGACGTGGTCCGCCACATCGGCGGCCGGCCGTTCACCGCGGAGGAAAGCTGGTCGCGGCTGCTGCGCTATGCCGGACTTTGGCCGCTGCTCGGCTTCGGCTACTGGGCGGCGATCGACCGGGCGAACGGCGACTTCATCGGCGAACTCGGCTTCGCCGAGTTCCGGCGCGACATCGATCCGCCGCTCGACGCGCCCGAAATCGGCTGGGCCTTCGTGTCGCGCGTCCACGGCCGGGGCTTCGCGAGCGAAGCGGTGGGCGCGATCGTCGAATGGGCGGACCGCCATCTCGCCGCGGCGCGCACTGCCTGCATCATCGGTCCCGGGAATGCCGCATCGGTCCGCGTCGCGGAGAAGGCCGGCTACCGCGCGGCGCGACGCGCAACGTACAAGGCGGCGCCGACGGTCGTTTTCGCGCGCTCGCGCGTCACCCCTTCGGCCTGAGGTCGATCACCCGCTTGGCCTTGCCGATCGAGCGGGCGACGCCGCCGACGGGCGCGATGCGGACCTTCGTCGACACGCCGACGAAGGTCTTGACCGCGTGGACGAGCTGCGCCGCCGCCTGCTGTTCGGCCTGGGCGTTGCCGGCATGCTCGGGCTTCATCTCGACGACGATGTCGAGCGTGTCGAGCCGGTCTTCGCGCTTGACCTCGAGCACGTAGTGCGGCGACAGGCGCGCGTCCTTGAGGATCATCTCCTCGATCTGGCTCGGGAACACGTTGACGCCGCGGATGATCAGCATGTCGTCGCTGCGCCCGGTGATGCGCGCCATGCGCCGCATCGCGCGCGCGGTCCCGGGCAGCAGCGTCGTCAGGTCGCGCGTGCGGTAGCGGATGATCGGCAGCGCCTCCTTGGTGAGCGAGGTGAAGACCAGCTCGCCGAGCTGCCCGTCGGGCACCGGCTGGCCGGTCGCTGGGTCGACGATCTCGGGATAGAAGTGGTCCTCCCAGATCGTCGGCCCGTCCTTGGTTTCGATGCATTCGTTGGCGACGCCGGGACCCATCACCTCGGAGAGGCCGTAGATGTCGACGGCGTCGATCGCGAAGCGCTCCTCGATCTCCTTGCGCATCGCATCGGTCCACGGCTCGGCGCCGTGGATCCCGATCAGCAGCGCGCTCTTGCGCGGGTCGAGGCCCTGGCGCTCGAACTCGTCGGCGATCGCCAGCATGTAGGACGGCGTCACCATGATGATCTGCGGCTTGAAGTCCTGGATCAGCTGGATCTGCTTCTCGGTCTGGCCGCCGCCCATCGGGATGACGGTGCAGCCCAGCCGCTCCGCCGCGTAGTGCGCGCCGAGCCCGCCGGTGAACAGCCCGTAGCCGTAGGCGACATGGACGAGGTCGCCGGGCCTGCCGCCGGCGGCGCGGATCGAGCGCGCACCGACCTCCGCCCATGTCTTCAGGTCGTTGGCGGTGTAGGCGACGACGGTCGGCTTGCCGGTGGTGCCCGACGAGGCGTGGATGCGCGCGGTCTTCTCGCGCGGCACCGCGAGCATGCCGAAGGGATAGGTCTGGCGCAGGTCGTCCTTGCTGGTCGTCGGGAACTTCGCGAGGTCTTCGAGGCGCTTGAGGTCGTCGGGATTGACGCCGGCGGCATCGAACTTGGCGCGATAGTGGGGCACGTTCTTGTAGGCGTGGCGCAATGTCCACTTGAGGCGCTTGAGCTGCAGCGCCGCGATCTCGTCGCGGCTGGCGGTCTCGATCGGGTCGAGCAGCGCGCGCGGGCAGCCGCCGCGCAGCGCCTTGCCGCCGCGCTCGGCCGGCGGGCGCACGGTCAGCTTGAACTTGGAAGCCGCCTTCGTCGCCGGCTGCGCCTTTGCGGCCTTGCGCACGATTCGCTTCGGCGCGGCCTTCTTCTTCTTGCTCGCCATTTGTCCTCCCGGTCAGGTCGTGGCGGGGACGAGTTCCCCTTTGATCTCGGTCGAATGGCCGCGAAACACCGCGATCAGCTTGCCGTGCTGGTCCGTCACGGTGACGTCGCACACGCCCGAGCGGCCGCCGCGGTGGCGTTCCTCGGCGACCGCGGTCATCGTGTCGCCTTCCTTGCCCGGCGCGACGAAGGTCACGGTGCAGTTGTTGGCGACCGTCCGCCTGTTGTGCGAGTTGCAGGCATAGGCGAAGGCGGTGTCGGCGAGGGTGAAGATCAGGCCGCCATGGGCGATGTGGTGGCCGTTGCACATCTCCGGCCGGATCGTCATCGTCAGCGTCGCCCTGCCGGGGCCGACCGACACGACGGTCATTCCCAGCGCCTGGGCGGCGCGGTCGTCCTTCCACATCGCGGCGGCGCTTGCCTCCGCAAGCTTCTGGCGGTCGATGCCGGTCACGTTCATCGCCCCTTGAACGCCGGCGCGCGCTTTTCGAGGAAGGCGGCGACGCCTTCGGCGTAGTCGGCGCTGCGGCCGAGTTCGCGCTGCAGGTCGCGCTCGCGGTCGAGCTGGGCATCGAGCGTGCTCGTCTCCGCGGCGTCGAGGGCCATCTTGATCGCGCCCAACGCCCGCGTCGGCATCGCCGCGAGCCGTTCGGCGAGCGCCGCGGCTTCGGCCGCCAGCCTGTCGTCGTCGACGACCTGCCAGATCAGTCCCCAGGCCGCCGCCTGTTCGGCGGTGATCCGCTCGGCGAGCATCGCGAGCGCGCGCGCGCGCGCCGGGCCGGCGAGGCGCGGCAGGATCCAGGTGCCGCCGGAATCCGGCACCAGGCCGATCCGGGCGAAGGCCTGCATGAACGAAGCCGAGCGCGCGGCGAGCACGATGTCGCAGGCGAAGGCGAAGTTGGCGCCGGCACCAGCCGCGACGCCGTTGACGGCGCAGACGATCGGCATCTTCAGCGCGCGCATGCGCCGGATCAGCGGGTTGTACAACGTGTCGATCGTGTGGCCGAGATCGGGCGCCTCGCCGCCGCGACGCTGGCCGAGGTCTTGGCCGGCGCAGAAGCCGCGGCCGGTTCCGGTGATCAGGACCGCGCGCGCGCCCGATTCGGGCGACTCGATGCGGGTGAAGGCGTCCGCGAGCTCGCCGTGCATCTCCGCGGTGAAGGAATTGAGCTTGTCCGGCCGGTTGAGGGTGAGGCGCGCGACCGGCCCGTCGATTGCGAACAGAATCGTGGCATAGCTCATCGTCGGCGCTCCCCGTCTACTTGGGCTGGACTATGGCGCGGCCCGCCGGCCGCAAGCAAGCGGCCTCACCGGCGCACTTTGCCTTGCGGCGAATCGTCCTATGTGATGACGCCGGAGGTGCCGATGAGGCTCTACGCGCTCGCCTATGGCGGAACGCTCGCGGTGATGCTGGTGCTCGATCTGCTGTGGATCGGCGTCGTCGCACGCGGGCTCTACCAGGCCGATCTCGGCCATCTGCTGCGGCCCCAGCCGAACCTGCTGGCGGCGGCGGCGTTCTACCTGCTTTATCCGCTCGGACTCGTCATCTTCTCCGGCCTGACGGACGGCAACTGGAGCCGCGCGCTGCTGTTCGGCGCCCTCTTCGGGTTCTTCGCCTACATGACCTACGACCTGACCGTCGTTGCGGTGATGCGCGACGTGCCGTGGCGGATCGCCCTGATCGACCTCGCCTGGGGCACGGTGGTCAGCGGCGTGGCGAGCGCGGCCGGCGCGTGGACGGCAAGCCGGCTCGCCTGAGGGCGAGGTTCCGTCCGGGCTGGGATTGGGCTAAACCAGCCGCAACGACCGGAGGCCCCATGACCAGCCTGTTCGAAACCCACCGCGCCACGCTCGATGCGGCACTCGCAGCCCTCGCCAAGCGCGACTACTGGACGCCGTATCCCGAGGCGCCGAGCGGCAAGATCTACGGCGAGACCGCGAGCGCCGAGGCCAAGGCGCGCTTCGATGCCCAGCTCGGCAAGCCCTTCGACCTCGACCAGCCCGCACCTTCGAAGGCCGGCGCGGAGCGCTCGCCCTTCGGCTTCGATCTCGCCATCACCTATCCGCAGCGCAGCGTCGACGACCTGATCAATCGCGCGCGCGGCGTCATCGGCGACTGGCGCAGGGCAGGCGTCGAAACCCGCGTCGGCATCTGCCTGGAGATCCTGCACCGGATCAACCGCGCGTCGTTCGACATCGCCTATGCCGTGCAGCACACCACCGGCCAGGCCTTCGTGATGGCCTTCCAGGCCGGCGGCCCGCACGCCCAGGACCGCGGGCTTGAGTCAGCCGCGATGGCCTATGCCGAGATGGCGCGCACGCCCAAGGCGGCGCGCTGGGAAAAGCCCGCCGGCAAGGGCGAGATGCTCCGCATGGCCAAGACCTTCACGATCATGCCGCGCGGCATCGGGCTGGTGATCGGCTGCTCGACCTTCCCGACCTGGAACGGCTATCCGGCGATCTTCGCCGACCTCGCCACCGGCAACCCGGTGATCGTCAAGCCGCACCCGGCGGCGATCCTGCCGCTCGCCGTGACGATCCGCATCGCCCGCGCTGTGCTGAAGGAGCAGGGCTTCGATCCCGACGTGATCCAGCTCGCGGTCGACAGCGCCGA
>JAEUKZ010000127.1 GCA_016793045.1 Alphaproteobacteria bacterium | reverse complement strand
TCCATCAGCCCGGCCAGGCGACCGGCGACGGCCGCCATCTCGGCACCGTGCTGTACAACCGCGGCGTCGTGAACGCGGCAATGGTCGTCGAGGCGGTGCGCACCGCGCAGGCGCGCTTCGGCAACCGGGTGATGACCGGCGAGCAGGTGCGCTGGGGCTTCGAGAACCTCAATCTCACCAACGAGCGCCTGCAGCAGATGGGCTTCGCGGAGTTCATGCCGCCCCTGCGCATGAGCTGCCTCAACCACGAGGGCGGCGGCCAGCTGCGCATCCAGCAGTGGAACGGCCAGCGCTGGACCTGGGCTTCGGACTGGATCACGCCCAACCAGCAGCGCATCCGCCCGCTCTACGAGAGCTCGGCGGCCGCATTCGCGCGCGAGAACAACATCACGCCGCGCAATTGCGACACGCCGGACGTGCTGTAGCCGCCCGGACGCGACGATCCGGCGAAGAGGGGGCGGATCGCACGATCCGCCCCTTTTTTCTCGACCATGAGACCCTGTCCGGCGGAGGCATGAGCGATGACCCAGCCGCATTACGACGATCTCGAGACCCGTGATCCGCTCGCGCGCGAGCGCGCCCAGTTCGCGGCGCTCGCCGCGCTGATCGAGCGCGCGCGCGCGCAAGCGCCGGCGCTCGCCGAGCATCTCGCCGGCGTCGATGCGCGCGCGCTGACCGGCCGCGCGGCGCTCGCGCGTCTGCCGGTGCTGCGCAAGTCGGAGCTGATCGAGCGTCAGAAGCGCGACTTCGCGGAGCGCGCGCCGTTCGGCGGCCTGACGACCGTGAAGACCGGCGCGCTCGCGCGCATCTTCGCCTCGCCCGGCCCGATCTACGATCCCGAAGGTCACGGCCGCGACTGGTGGCGCACGGCGCGCGCGCTCTACGCCGCCGGCTTCCGCCGCGGCGACGTGGTCCACAACACGTTCTCCTATCACCTGACGCCGGCGGGCTCGATGCTCGAAAGCGGCGCGCATGCGCTCGGCTGCGCGGTGATCCCGGCCGGCGTCGGCAACACCGAGCTGCAGGTGCGCACGATCGCCGACGTGCGGCCGCGCGGCTATGTCGGCACGCCGTCCTTCCTCAAGATCATCCTCGACAAGGCGAAGGAGCTCGGCGCCGATGTGTCGTCGCTCGGGCTCGCACTGGTCTCGGGCGAGGCGCTGCCCAACGCGCTGCGTGCCGAACTCGCGGAGCGCGGCGTCGCCGTCGTCCAGTGCTATGCGACCGCCGATGTCGGCCTGATCGGCTACGAGTCGCTGCCGGGCGAGGGGCTGATCGTCGACGAGGGCGTGATCGTCGAGGTGGTGCGGCCGGGGACCGGCGATCCGGTGGCCGACGGGGAAACCGGCGAGGTCGTGGTGAGCGCGCTCAACGCCGACTATCCGCTGATCCGCTTCGCGACCGGCGACCTCTCCCAGATCATGCCGGGCGTCAGCCGCTGCGGGCGCACCAATGCGCGGCTGCGCGGCTGGATGGGCCGGGCCGACCAGACCACCAAGGTCAAGGGCATGTTCGTCCATCCCGCCCAGGTGGCCGAGGTGCTGCGCCGCCATGGCCTCGCCCGTGGCCGGCTGGTGGTCGACCGCGACGGCACCAACGACGTCATGACGCTGCGGGTGGAAGGAACGGGCGACTCGGCCCAGGCCGCGGCGATCGCCGAGACCGTCCAGGCCGTCACCAAGCTGCGCGGTGCCGTTGCATTCGTCGCGCCGGGCAGCCTGCCGAACGACGGCAAGGTGATCGAGGATGTCCGCAAGCACGACTGACGCCCGCCGGCCCGAGGGCCGGGATCTGACCACCGCTGGGCGCCGCTGTTAGTGGCCTGAAAAGGCTGGGCTATTTGTCTCGCGGGCGTGCCCGGGCGGCAATGTTGCAGGCCGTCACGAAATGCCCAGATTTCGCCACGATCCGGGGCGATTGAGGCCACAATCAAATGGTTACTTATCATCAGAACGGCCGGTGTTATCGCGCAAGCCTCCCGTTCCTAGCCTCTCCCCTGCCGAGGTCCCCCGGACTCCATCCTCGGCGGCACCTAGCGCGATAGCGGACCGCATGGCGGTCCGCTTTTTTTTGGCCCCAGCGCGGGCCGCCTTCCTGGCCGTCATTTTTGTTTCCAGTTCGCCCGCGCCGCGCCACTCTCCCGGGCGATGGACGGTCCCATTCTTTCGGCACGGTCGCTGACGGCGCGGCGCGGCGGACGGCTCGTCTTCGCCGATCTCGGATTCGCGGTCGATCGCGGCGCGGCGCTGGTCCTGGTCGGGCGCAACGGCAGCGGCAAGTCGACCTTGCTGCGGCTCCTCGCCGGGCTGGCGCGTCCGGCCGCCGGCACGATCGCATGGGACGGCGCGCCGATCGACGACGATCTCGACACGCATCATCGACGGGTCGCGTATGTCGGCGCGCTCGATGCCCTGAAGCCGGCGCTGACCGTTGCCGAAAACCTCGCGCTGGCGCGCGCGCTCAAGGGCCTGGCGCACGACGATGATGCGCTTGCCGATGCGCTCGACGCCTTCGATCTCGCGCCGCTCGCAACCCTGCCGGCGCGCTTTCTCAGCCAAGGCCAGCGCCGCCGCGCGACCTTGGCGCGGCTCGTCGCGGCACCGTCGCCGCTGTGGCTGCTCGACGAGCCGACGATCGCGCTCGACGTGCCGTCGATCGACCGGCTCGCGGCCGCCGTCGCCGGCCATATTGCGCAGGGCGGCTGCCTGGTCGCGGCAACGCACGTGGCGCTGCCGCTGGGGCGGCACCAGACCCTGCGCCTGGGCGAGGCATGAGCGCCGTCGTCGCCCTCATCGGCCGCGATCTCCGCCTTGCCCTGCGCACGCCGGGCGACAGCGCCACGGTCGTCGCCTTCTTCGTCATCGCGGTGGCCCTGTTTCCCTTCGGCGTCGGGCCGGAGCCGCAACTGCTCGCCCGCATCGCCTCGGGGGTGATCTGGGTGACGGCTCTGCTCGCCTGCCTGCTGTCGCTCGACCGGCTGTTCGCGCTCGACTTCGAGGACGGCAGCCTCGACCTGATCCTGCTGGCCGCCTGCCCCGTAGAACTGACCGTGCTGGCCAAATGCGCGGCGCATTGGCTGATCGCGGGGTTGCCGCTGGTGATCACATCGCCGTTACTGGCGCTCGTCCTCAACCTGCCGTTCGACGCCTGGCCGACGCTGCTCGGCGCCCTGGCTCTCGGCACGCCGATCCTCAGCCTGATCGGCGCGGTCGGCGCAGCGCTGGTGCTGGGCGCGCGCCGGGGCGGGGTGCTGCTGCCGCTGCTCGTGCTGCCGCTCTATATCCCGACGCTGATTCTCGGCGTCGCCGCGGTCGAAGCGGCGGCCTCCGGGCTGTCGGCGACGCCGCACCTGCTGCTGCTCGGCGCACTGCTCGCCTTCGCGGTGCCGGTAACGGCGGTGGCCGGCGCCGCGGCCCTGCGCCAGGCGGCGGAATGATCGGCGGTGTCCGGATGTTCATGCACGGTCGTCCCGGCGCGCGGCGCTGCGACCAGCCGCCCATGGCATGACCGGCCCGGACGCGCTAAATCAGGGGCCAGAATGCAGCGCTTCGCCAATCCCGGCCAGTTTCTCCGCCTCGCCGCCGTCGTCCAACCCTGGGCCGCGGGCGTCGGGGCGGTCGCGACGGCGGTCGGCCTCTATTTCGCCCTGTTCCTGTCGCCTGCCGACTACCAGCAGGGCGACACCGTGCGGATCATGTACGTGCACGTTCCGGCGGCGTGGATGGCGCTGTCGATCTATCTCGGCCTTGCCGTCGCCGCGGCGCTGAGCCTCGTGTGGAAGCACCCGCTCGCCGACGTCGCCGCGCGCGCGATGGCGCCGATCGGCGCCGCCTTCACCGCGCTCTGCCTGATCACCGGCTCGCTGTGGGGCCAGCCGATGTGGGGCACGTGGTGGGTTTGGGACGCGCGGCTGACCTCGGTCCTGGTGCTGTTCTTCCTCTATCTGGGCCACATCGCCTTGGCCAACGCCTTCGACGATGCCGACCGCGGCGCACGTGCGGCGGCGGTCCTCGCGCTGGTCGGAGTCGTGAACCTGCCGATCATCAAGTTCTCGGTCGACTGGTGGAACACGCTGCATCAGCCCGCCTCGGTGATGCGGCTGGGCGGGCCGACGATCCACGGCGCGATGCTGGCGCCGCTGCTGCTGATGTGGGCCGCCTATATGGGCTACTTCGTCGTCGTGCTGATCACGCGCATGCGCACCGAGCTTGCCGAGCGCCGGCTGCGCGCGCTGCAGCTCAACGCCGAGCAGGCGACGCGCATGACCGCGTCGGCGGTGGAGGCGGGCTGATGGCCGACTTCCTCGCCATGGGCGGCTATGCCGCCTTCGTCTGGTCGGCCTACGGCGTCACCGCGCTGGTGCTCGCCGGCCTCGGCCTCGCCACCGTGCTGTCGGCACGGCGCGCGCGCGCGGCGCTGCACGAAGCCGAGCAGCAGATCCAGGGCCGCCGCCGTACGTCGCGCGCCCAGGCGCGTGCGCAGCGATGACCCGCAAGCGCCGCCGGCTCGTCATCCTGTCGCTGTTCCTGCTCGGCCTCGGCAGCGCGACGGCGTTGAGCCTGCTCGCCTTCCAGGACAGCCTGGTGTTCTTCTTCAGCCCCAGCGACCTCGCGCGCCGGCCGCCACCGACCGACCGCGCGGTACGCGTCGGCGGTCTGGTCGAGCCCGGCTCGGTCGCGCGCAGCGGCACCGAGGTGCGATTCGCAATCACCGACGGCACGACGCGTCTGGCGGTCGCCTATACCGGCATCCTTCCCGACCTGTTCCGCGAGGGCCAGGGCGTGGTGGCCAACGGCCGCATCCAGCCCGACGGCTCGTTCCGCGCGAGCGAGATCCTGGCCAAGCACGACGAGAACTACATGCCCCGTGAAGTCGCCGAATCGCTGCGCCGCGAGGGCCATTGGCGCGACGGCGCCGCAGGCGCGGCGGCACAGCCCGCGCAGGGCGGGCCGCGGCGATGATCGTCGAGATCGGGCACTACGCCCTCATCCTCGCCTTCGCGGTCGCCTTCGTGCAGTCGGTGCTGCCGCTGATGGGGGCTGCGCGCGGCGACGGCGCGCTGATGGAGGTCGGGCGCAGCGCGGCGCTCGCCCAGTTCGGCCTGATCGCCTTCGCCTTCGCGGCGCTGACCCAGGCCTTCGTCGTGTCGGATTTTTCGGTCGCCGCGGTCGTCGCCAACTCGCACTCGACCAAGCCGATGCTCTACAAGATCGCCGGCGTGTGGGGCAACCACGAGGGCTCGATGCTGCTCTGGGTCCTCATCCTGGCCCTGTTCGGCGCCGCGGTCGCCGCCTTCGGCGCCAACCTGCCGCCGGCCCTGCGCGCGCGCGTGCTGGCGGTGCAGGGGATGACCGGCGTCGCCTTCCTCGCCTTCATCATCTTCACCTCGAACCCGTTCGCAAGGCTCGATCCCGCGCCGGAGGACGGCAACGGGCTCAACCCGATCCTGCAGGACCCCGGGCTCGCCTTCCATCCGCCGTTCCTCTACCTCGGCTATGTCGGCTTCTCGGTGGTCTTCTCCTTCGCCGTCGCCGCGCTGATCGAGGGCCGCGTCGACGCCGCGTGGGCGCGCTGGGTGCGGCCGTGGACGCTCGCGGCGTGGACGTCGCTCACCCTCGGCATCGCGCTGGGAAGCTGGTGGGCCTATTACACGCTCGGCTGGGGCGGCTTCTGGTTCTGGGACCCGGTCGAGAACGCCTCGTTCATGCCGTGGCTGATCGGCACCGCGCTGCTGCACTCGGCGATCGTGGTGGAGAGACGCGATTCGCTGAAGAGCTGGACGATCCTGCTCGCCATCCTCGCCTTCGCGCTGTCGCTGGTCGGCACGTTCCTGGTGCGCTCGGGCGTGCTCACCTCGGTCCACGCCTTCGCGGTCGATCCGGCGCGCGGCGTCTTCATCCTCGCCATCCTCGTCGTCGCGATCGGCGGCGCCCTCGCGCTCTACGCCTGGCGCGCGCCGGCGCTGGCGCCGGGCGGGCTGTTCCAGCCGATCAGCCGCGAGGGCGCGCTGGTGCTCAACAACCTGCTGCTGGCGACCGCGTGCGCGACGGTCTTCCTCGGCACGCTCTATCCGCTGTTCCTCGATGCGCTCACCGGCGCGCGGGTTTCGGTGGGGCCGCCCTTCTTCAATTCGACCTTCCTGCCGCTGATGGCGCCGCTGCTCGTCGCGGTCGCGATCGGTCCGTTCCTCGGCTGGAAGCGCGGCGACCTGGCGGGCGCGCTGATGCGGCTGTGGGCCGCCGGTGCGGCGACGCTCGTCGTCATCGCGCTGTCGTTCGCGCTCGTCCGGCGCGGGCCGTGGCT
>JAEUKZ010000099.1 GCA_016793045.1 Alphaproteobacteria bacterium | reverse complement strand
GCGGCAGATCGAGCGCGCGACCTTGCGGAAGTGCTTCACCGCGGCGAGCGTCCACGGCGTCGGGTTGTTGAGCCGCGTCTGATAGTCGGTGCCGGCGACGACCTGCGGCGACTGCGCCTCATAGAGATTGAAGAACTCGAGGTCGGCGCGGATCGCGGCGTAGCGCCGCCCGCGCAGGAAGCCCGGAATGCCGACGCGCTCGGGCATGTGCTCCGAGCCGTGCCAGGCGTAGAACTCCTCGCGGCCCTCCGGGACGATGTCGTGCCAGATCGCGACCGCGCCCTCGCCTGCCAGACTCATGCGTTTCTCCCGCTCAGCGTCGCCAAACGCTAGCGGTCGTTGCGCAGGTCGTCGAGCGGAAAGAGCGGCCGCGTCACGCGGGTCAGCACGAGCTTGCGCATGTTGCCGCAGGTCGGGCCGGGCGTGTCGGCGATCAGCACGCGCTTGGCGTGCGGCGTGAAGGCCGTGCGGAAATGCGAGGGCGACTTCACGAAGACGAGTGCCGCATGGCGCAGGTCGAGCCCGAAGGCGGTGAACAGGCCGGTGTCCCATTCGAAGGACGGCAGCGAGCGGACGACGAGGCGGAGGTCGCCGATCGCCAGCGTGACCGTGAGCCCCTGTGCGGTCTCCGACCCTTGCGCGCCGGCATCGTGCATCGTGTAGAGGCCGTCGCCGATCAGCTTCACCAGCGCGTCGACGCGCACCGGCTTGCCGTCCGCCGGCGACATCGTGTGGCCGAGTTCGAGCGTCACGCGCGCGCCGACCCCGGCCGATGCGGCCGTCTTCGCCGCCGCGGGGTCGCAAAGGGTCAGGTAGCTCAAGCGGCCGGCCTTGTCGGCGCCGGCGGCGAGCAGGGCGCGCAGCACCGCGACGTTGTCGGCGCCCGATCCGCCGCTCGGCGAATCGCCGACGTCGCCCACGACGGTCGTGCCTTCGGAGGCGAGGCCGATGCGGATCGCGTCCTCGAGCGGCACCAGATCGGGCTCGAACTCGTCGCGCGCCTGCCATGCCATGTCGGCGAGCTTCTCGGCCGCGCGCTCGGCCGCCGCCGGGTCGCCGTCGGCGCAGACCAGCGCGGCGAAGCCGAGGTCGGGCACGTCGAGCCAGGGCTGCACCGGAAACAGCGAGGCGTGCAGGATCTCGCCCGCCGCCTCCATGCGCCGCGCCTCGGCGACGATGCGCGACAGGGGCTCGATGCCGGTGCGCGCGCGCACCGGGCTCACGATCATGTGCCGCTTGGCGACCGCCATCACCGGCCGGCGCCTGCCCTGCAGCGTCTCGACGAGCAGCCGCGCGACGCGTTCGCCGGTCTCGAACATGTCGATATGCGGGTACTCGCGATAGCCGATCAGGAAGGTGTTCGGCTGGAGCATCCGCCGGGTGATGTGGCCGTGCAGGTCGAGCGAGACGCCGACCGGCACCGTGCGCGGAATGACGGCGCGCACGCGCTCGATGATCTCGGCCTCGCCGTCCGGCTCGTCCTCGACCGCCATCGCGCCATGCAGCGCCAGCAATACGCCGTCGACCGGACCGGCCTGCTTCAGCCGCTCGACGAGTTCATCGACCAGCGTGCCGAATGCCTCGCGCGTCACGTAGCCGCCGGCCATCGCGTGCGCCGCGATCAGCGGCACCGGCTCGATCGCCGCCGCACGCAGCACCGACAGCATCGCGGGCACCTCGACCCGCGCCGCGCCGTAGCCGTCGAGAACCTCCTGGCCGCGCCGCAGGTAGTAGGACCGGAAGGTGTCGAGCGTCGTCTTGAAGGGAACGAGGGTGTTGGTCTCCTGCATCAGCGAGCCGACCGCAACGCGCATCGTCCGTTCCCCTCGCTTCAGATTTCGCGGGCGGCGGCGGCGACCGCCTCCAGCGTGCGGTCGACCACCGCGTCGTCGTGCGCGATCGACATGAACCAGGCGCCGCGCTCGAGCGCGCGAACGCCGTGGCGCAGCAGCGCCGTGGTGAACTTGACGTAGCGCGGCCGGTCCATCGGCACGAGGTCACGGTAGTTGCGCGCCGGCTTGTCGAGACCGAAGGCGACGTGGAAGATCTGCGGGAACCCCGTGACGACCGCCTTGATGCCGGCAGCGGACAGCTCCGTGCGGATGCCGTCCATCAGCCGCGTGCCGCGCTTGGCGATCGTCGCATACAGCTCCGGCGTCAGCTCCTTGAGCGTCGCGACCGTCGCCGCCATCGCCACCGGCTGGGCGTTGAAGGTGCCGCCGTGGAGCACGCCCTTGGCGAAGAGGTCGAGGATGTCGGCGCGCCCCGCGATCGCCGCGACCGGGAAGCCGTTGGCGATCGCCTTGGCGAACGTCGCGATGTCGGGCGTGACGCCGAAAAGCTTCTGCGCGCCGCCGGGGCCGACGCGGAATCCGGTGATGACCTCGTCGAAGATCAGGATCGTGCCGTGCTTCGTGCACGCCGCGCGCACGCCCTCCAGGTAGCCCGGCGCCGGCTTGATCGAGCCGGCATTGCACATCGCCGGCTCCATGATGACGCCGGCGACGTCGCCCTTTTCCAGGCGGCGCTCGACCGCGGCGAGGTCGTTCCACGACAGGACCTCGATGTGCAGGCCGGCGTTCTTGTCCTGCCCGAGGCTGCCCGCGACGCGGTTTGGCGCATCCTCGGGGCCGGCGGCCTCGAGCGTCGGCGCGTTCGACCACAGCACGTTGTCGAACCAGCCGTGGTAGTGGCCCTCGAACTTTATGATCGTCATTCGGCCGGTGGCCGCGCGGGCGAGCCGGATCGCAGCCTGGTCGACCTCGGAGCCCGAGGAGGCGAAGCGCATGCGCTCCGCGCACGGCACCATCGCGCAGATCATGCGCGCCGCCTCGGCCTCGACGTCGGTCTGTCCGGCGTAGAGCAGCCCGCGATCGAGCTGCGCGGCGGCTGCATCGCGCACGCTCTTCGGGCTGTGGCCGAGGATCATCGGCCCCATGGCCAGGTAGTAGTCGATCAGCTCGTTGCCATCGACATCGTAGAGATAGGGCCCCTCGCCGCGATCGAAGACCAGCGGCGTCGGCGCCATGCCGAGGCGGAAATTGCTGCTCACCCCGCCGGCGAGCCAGCGCGCATTCTCCTTGATGCGGCGCGCGGATTCGTCGAAGGCGCAGATGTCGCCGCGATTGTGGCCGCGCTTCGCCGAGGCCGCCGTTGCCTTTTCGCGCATCGCTCCCCTCGCCTTTTCTGTCGTGTTGTGCGGTGTCAAGCAGACCAGAGCCCACATACCCTGTAAAGAAACGATGGGTTTCGCGGCACGGAAAACACCGGCGCGATCTCCGGAGGCGCGACGCTATAGCGCCAGGCGCAAGCCCGAATCAAGCGCGACTCGGTCGCACCCTCAAGCCTCCATCCACGCCCGCTCGTAGGTCTCGACCGGGCCGAGGCCCGTGGTGATCACGTCGTGGAACTTGCGGTTGACGAAGTTCGGCCACGACATCTCGAGGATCCAGCCCACCGGCACCTCGTCGCAGAGTATTCGCTGGAGTTCAGAATAGTGCCGCTGTCGGTCGGCATCCTGCACCGCCCGGGCCGCAGCCTCGAACAGCTCGTCGACCCGCGGGTTGGCGAAGCCCATGATGTTCGACGACGGGACGCCGCGCCTGATGTTCGTCGACACGTAGGTCCGCGACACCCCCAGCGCCGGGTCGGCGAACTGGCTGAGGTAGTTCCAGGTGAGCTCGTACTCCCAGTTCGTCGTGCGCGTGAACCAGCCGGCGACGTCCAGACTCTCGAGCGTCAGCTCGATGCCGACATTGCGCAGCGCCTGTCGCGTGTATTCGGCGAGACGCTGCCACACCTCGCCATAGGGCAGCGGCAGCGCCTTCAGCCGCGCGCGCACGCCGTCGGCGCCGCGGCGCAGGCCGGCCGCATCGAGCAGCGCCTGGGCGCGCGCCGGATCGAACGGATAGGTCGGCACGTTGGCGTCGTAGTACTTGGTCGTCGAGGCGATCGGCCCGGTCGCGACCTTGCCCATGCCGAGGAAGATGTTGCGCTGGATGAAGTTGCGGTCGATCGCATGGAGCAGCGCCTGGCGCACGCGCTTGTCGTTGAGCGGCGCGGCGCGCACGTTGATGTCGAGCCACATGATCGGCGACAGGAACTCGTAGCCGCGCGTGGTCATCGACAGGTTCGGCAGGGCGGCGAGACGGCGCACTTCCACCGGCTCGATCGCGTCGAACTGCGACTGGTGGACCTCGCCGCGCTCGAGCGCGAGCGCGCGCGTCGCCGCGTCGGGCAGGAAGCGGAAACGGATGCCGTCGAGATAGGGCATGCCGGGCTTGTGGTAGGTCTCGTTGCGTGTGAGCTCGATATGTGAGCCGCGCACCCACTCCTTGAACTTGAACGGCCCGGTGCCGATCGGCGTGTTGTTGGCGGGATTGGCGCGGAAGTCGGTGCCCTCGTAGATGTGCTTCGGCACCATCGGCGCGCTCGACACCTCGAACATGTGCAGGAACGGCCCGAACGGCTCCTTGAGGGTGTATACGACCGTGTGGGCGTCGGGCGTCTCGACCCGGTCGACGCGCGCGAAGTTCGCCCGCGCGCGCGGGTGGACCTCGGTGAGGAAGACCTGGGTCGAGAACACGACGTCGGCCGAAGTGAACGGCCGCCCGTCGTGCCACTTGGCGTTCTCCTCAAGCTTGAACGTATAGGTCAGGCCGTCGGGCGAACGCGTCCACGACTTTGCCAGCGACGGCAGCGGATTGAGGTCGAAATCGAACGTCAGCAAGCCCTGGTAGATCTTGCCGGCGGCGACCTGGGTCGGCGCCGCCTGGTTGATGCCGAGCATCAGCATCGGCGGCTCGGGCTGCAGCACGATGTTCATCACCCCGCCGCGCCGCGGCGCCTGCTGGGCGAGGACCGGCTGGACCTTGCCGGCCAGGCCGGCGGCTGCGGGCAATATCGCCGCGCTGGTGAGGAAATCCCGTCGCTTCATCGCGCGCCCTCCTCCGCTACGGCCGTCGATCCGGTGACGGACCGTCTCCGACAAGCAAAGCAGAGCACATATTCCCTGTAAAGGAACGCCCGTTCCGTGGTACGGAAAACACCTGACGCCTCCCGCACCCGATCCCTGTCATGAAAAAGCCCCCAAAGACGCACCCCTACATCGTTCAACCGGTCTTCAAAGCGCTCAAGGTCCTGGAATTCGTCGCGGAGAAAAGCCGCGATGTGCCGCTTTCGGAAGTCGCCTCCGCCATGGGGTTGCCGAAAACGACCACGTTCCGCTATCTGCGCACGCTCGCAGCGACGGGCTTCGTCAGCCACGATTCGAACGACGACCTCTATGGCGTCGGCCCGCGCTTCCGGGTGCTGTCGCAGATCGACCGCAGCCTCGAACGACTGCGGCGCCTCGCCCTTCCGGTGATGGCCGATGTCGGCCGCGCCTTCAACGAGACCGTCAACCTCGGCATCATGTCGCAGGGTCAGGTCGTCTATGTCGAGATGATCGAGAGCAGCCGCTCGCTGCGCATGCAGGCGCGGATCGGCGACCAGCATCCGCTGCACTCGACCGCGCTCGGCAAGGCGATCCTCGCCCATCTGCCCGCCGACGAGCGCCTGCTGTTCCTGTCGCTGCAGCTCGATTCAATGACGACCCGCACGGTCACCGACGGCAGCGCGCTGCAGCACCAGCTCAAGCAGGTCGCGCGGCGCGGCTACGCGATCGAAGTCGGCGAGAACGAGGACGGCTCGATGTGCATCGGCGTGCCGATCCTCGACGAACGCGACTATCCGATCGCGGCGATCAGCCTGTCGGCGCCCGAACAACGCATGACGACGGAGATCGTGCCGCGCGCGGTCGACATGCTTCTGCGGGGGGCAAAGAACATCTCGGAGCGCTATCGCAAGGCGGCTTCGGTGCCCGAGTGAGGCGCTGGCGGCGTCACTCCGGAATCGGCGTCAGCGCCGGCTTGCCGGCGAAGAACGCATTCAGGTTGGCGTTGATGAGGTCGGTGACCTCCTCCCACGTCTCGATCGTACCGCCGCCGCGATGCGGCATGATGACGACGTTGTCGAGCGCGGCGAGGCGCGGCGGCACGGCCGGCTCGTGCTCGAGGACGTCGAGCCCGGCACCGGCGATCGTGCCGTTCTCCAGCGCGGCGATCAGCGCCTCCTCGTCGATCACCGAGCCGCGCGAGATGTTGACCACGTAGCCCTTCGGGCCGAGCGCCTTGAGCACCGCGGCATCGACGATGTGGCGGGTCGCGTCGCCGCCGGGGCAGGCGACGATCAGGTAGTCCGACGCCGCCGCCAGGGCAGGCAAAGTCGGATGGTAGGGCAACGCCACGTCCGCACGCTGGCGGCGGCTGTGATAGGACACCTTCATGTCGAAGGCGGCGGCGCGGCGCGCGATCGTCAGCCCGATGTTGCCGAGGCCGAGGATGCCCATCCGCTTGCCGAAGACGCGCGGCACCAGCGGATACGCGGCCTTCGACCAGGCGCCGCTGCGCGCATATCTGTCGCCGCGCACGATGTGGCGGGCCGCCGCCAGCAGCAAGCCCATCGCCATGTCGGCGACGCAGCCGTCGGTGACGCCGGGCGTGTTGGTGACGATGATCCCGCGCGCGCGCGCCGCCGCGACGTCCACCTTCTCGTAACCTGCACCGGCGTTGCAGATGATCTTCAGGGCCGGCAGGGCCGCGATCATCGTCGCCGGCATCGGAGCCGCGGCGATCACCGCACGCACGCGCTGGGCGACCGCCGGATCGAGCGCGGCCGGGTCGGCTTTGGGCACCCGATGGAGACGGAATACCCGCGCGTAGCGCTCGACATACCAATCAGGTCCACTGCCGACCATCAGCACTTCAGGCTTGTCCATTCCAATCCCCATTCGCCGCACGTGACGCGATGATCGGCACAACGCGGCGCGCAGGTAAAGCCTCGCCCGCGGACCGCCGGCCAATGTTGCGCCAGGAGAAACACGCTGCATCTGCCGACAAGAGCGCCAGTGCCGCCTGCGTGACTCCGTATTCCGCCGTAATGACAGGGGGGCGCCGATGACCGAGAATGGATGCTCTCGATCCCCGAGGAGCACCCATGCCCGACACCGGCCGGACTTCGACCCCGAGCGTCACCCGTTACCGGATCGGCTTCGACATCGGCGGTACGTTCACCGATTTCATCCTTCACGATGCGGCGACCGGATCGATCCGGCTCCACAAGTGCCTGACGACGCCCCATGACCCGTCGGTGGGTGCCCTCGCTGGCCTCGAGGAGTTGACCCGGGCCGCATCGATCGCGCTCGGCGACGTGAGCGAGTTGGTGCACGGCACGACGCTCGTCACCAACGCGATCATCGAACGGCGCGGCGCCAAGCTCGGCCTGATCACGACCCAGGGCTTCCGCGACATCCTCGAGATGGGCACCGAGCAGCGCTATGACATCTACGACCTTTTCCTGCAGTTCCCCGAGCCGCTGGTCGCGCGCCGCAATCGCCGTGAAGTGCCCGAGCGCATGACCAGCGACGGCACGGTGCTGACGCCGCTCGACCGCGAGGCGGTGCGCACCGCGCTGCGCGAGCTGGTCGCCGACGGGGTCGAGGCGATCGCCGTTTCCTTCCTCCACTCCTACGCCAATCCCGCGCACGAGCGCGCGGTGGCGGAAGTCGCGCGGGAGTTTCCCGGACTGCAGGTGTCGCTGTCGGCCGAGGTCGTGCCGGAGCTGCGCGAGTACGAGCGCACGACCACGACCTGCGCCAACGCCTATGTCCAGCCGCTCATGGACACGTACCTCAGGCGGCTCGACGCCGAGCTGGTGAAGCGCGGCTTCAGCGGCACCCTGATGCTGATGCAGTCCTCCGGCGGCCTCGCCTCCGCGGCGATGGCGCGCGCCTTTCCGATCCGGCTGCTCGAATCGGGTCCCGCCGGCGGTGGCCTTGCGACCGCGATCTTCGGCAAGCGCGCCGGGCTCGCGGACATCATCTCCTTCGACATGGGTGGCACGACCGCCAAGGCCTGCCTGATTGAGAACGGCCGCGCCGACGTGGCGCCGATGATGGAAGCGGCGCGCGTCCACCGCTTCAAGAAGGGCTCGGGCCTGCCGATCAAGGCGCCGGTCATCGACATGATCGAGATCGGCGCCGGCGGCGGCTCGATCGCCGCGATCGACGAGCTCGGCCTGCTCAAGGTTGGGCCGCGCAGCGCCGGCGCCGACCCCGGCCCCGCCTGCTACGGCCGCGGCGGCGAAGAACCGACGGTCACCGATGCCAACCTGCTGCTCGGCTATCTCGATCCGCGCTTCTTCCTCGGCGGGCGCATGGCGCTCGACCGCGACGCCGCCGACCGCGCCCTCGCCAAGGTCGGCGCGCCGCTGGGCCTGTCGGCGATCGAGACCGCCTGGGGCATCTACCAGGTCGTCAGCGAGAACATGGCGAGCGCCGCGCGGGTCCACATCGTCGAGAAGGGCCGCGACCCGCGCCGCTACGCGATGGTCGGCTTCGGCGGCGCCGGTCCCGCCCACGCCGCGCGCGTCGCGCGCATCCTCGGCGTGCGCGAGGTGATCATCCCGCCGGCTTCGGGCGCCGCCTCGGCCCTCGGCTTCCTCGCAGCCCCGCTCGGGGTCGAGCGCATGCGCTCGGCGCCGATGGTGCTCGCGGATGACTTCGACGCCGCCGGCTGCGCGGCGGTGCTCGGCGGGCTCGAGGCGGACGGCCGCGCCGCGTTGCGCGCGGCCGGCGTGCCCGACGACCAGATCCGGGTGCGCCGCAGCGCCGACATGCGCCTGCTCGGCCAGATGCACGAGATCGAGGTGCCGCTGCCCGACGGCCCCATCGGTGCCGAAAGCCGCGCCCGCATCGCGGAAAATTTTGCCGCGGTCTACACCGCGCGCTACACCCACCTCTACACCGGCGCCGTGATCGAGGCGATTACCTGGCGCGTCACCTGCGAAGGCCCCGCCCCCGCGCTCGACATCCGCGAGGCCGGCAGCGGCTCGAACCTCGAACCCGCGAGCAAGGGCGCACGGCCGGCCTGGTTCGGGGAGCGTTTCGTCGACACGCCGGTCTATGACCGCTACGCGCTGCGCCCCGGCGACCGCATCGACGGTCCGGCGATCGTCGAGGAGCGCGAGGCGACCACGATCATCCCGCCAGGCGACCGGCTGGTGGTCGACGAAGGCATGAATCTGCGCATCGCCATCGGCGAGACCGCCGCGCCGGCCGCGCTGGTGAGCGCGGGAACGCCGTTCGCCGAGGCCGTGCGCCGCATCGAGAGCGACCCGATCGGGCTCGAAATCATGTGGTCGCGCCTGATCACCGTGGTCGAGGAGATGTGGCTGACGGTCTGCCGCACCGCGTTTTCGCTGATCATCAGCGAGTCCCAGGACTTCGCCTGCGAACTGCTCGACGCCAATGGCGAGACCCTCGCCCATTCGCCGCGCGCCATGCCGGTGTTCAACCTGACGCTGCCGCGCGCGGTCAAGGCGCTGTTGGCGAAGTATCCGGCCAATGCGCTCAAGCCCGGCGACGTGCTGATCACCAACGATCCCTGGCTGTGCGCCGGCCATCTCTTCGACATCGCGGTCGTGACGCCGGTGTTCCGCGGCGAAAAGCTCGTCGGCCTCGTCGGCACCGTCGGCCATGTCAGCGACATCGGCGGCACCAAGGACTCGATGCATGCCCGCGAGATCTACGAGGAAGGGCTCCAGATCCCGCCGATGAAGCTGTTCCGCGAGGGCGTGCCGAGCGAAGACCTGTTCACCTTGCTGGCAGAGAACGTACGCAATTCGGCGCAGGTTCTGGGCGACATCCATTCGCTCGTCTCCGCCAATGCCGTCGGCGCGCAGCGCCTGCTCGCCTTCATGGACGAATACGGCATTGAGGACCTGGCCCCGCTCGCCCACATCGTCCAGGGCCGCGCCGAACGCGCGATGCGCGACGCGATCCTGGCAATTCCCGACGGCGTCTATGAAGGCGAGATCTGGAACAATCCAACCGGC
>JAEUKZ010000055.1 GCA_016793045.1 Alphaproteobacteria bacterium | reverse complement strand
TCGCCGGTGAGCGCGGCGACGATGCTGGTCTTGCCCGCCTGGGTCTTGCCGAGCAGCCAGATCACCGGCGCCTCGGCCTCGGCCAGCGCCGCTGCCTGGCGGATGGCGTCGTCGTCCGGCGCCTCGGCGGCGAGGCCGAGCTGGCGCTGCACCCACGACGCGGCGTCGCCGGCCTGGCTGCCGACGGATTTCAGATAGCGCCAGATCGGCGCCAGGGTTTCCTGCATCGGCGCAGCTCGTTCGCGGGCGGTCCGTACGGTATCAACGCACAAGAGATGGGACCGGACGCATCGAACCGCAAGCCGGCACGGGTCTGGGTGTGCAACGGATGCCGACTACCCCTGGCAGGGGCGCGGCAGGTTCTGACGCTGGCCGGGACGCACCACGTCGCCATCGACCGCGGCGCCGTTCTGGATCATCACGTAGAACGGCTCGGCGGCGCCGTAGCTGCCGTTGGCGGCGCGCTGGGCGACCGTGCCGCAGACCAGCCAGACGCGCTGCGAGTCGGCGAAGGTCCATTCGTACTGCGTCGGCTGCGTGGTGTAGACGACGCGGCGCCCCTCGGGCTGCGGCAGCGTCTCGTTGAGCCAGCCGTCGGCGATCGCCTGATAGTCCGCCGGCAGCGGTCCGCCCGACGCCCCCGGATTGAGCTGCAGCGGCGTACCGCAGCCCGCGGCCGCCAGCAGCGGCAGCGCCGCGACCGCCATGGCAAGGATGCGATTCATGGCTCCCCCTGTCGTTGGTCCGGCCATTCTAGGGGATAACCGTGCCGCGCGGTACCGGCTGCCCGCCAGCTAAACAAAGCTTAATCCGCCCCAAAGGCCGGCTGAAGCCGCCCGCGCCCATCTTCCCTGGCGAGAGGATGCGGCGGCGGCGGCGCCCGTCGCGTCCTTCGCCTTCCGCGCCGCCAACGAGGACCTTCATGAGCGACCAGACCAATTCTCCGACCAAGACCAGGCGCCGCGCCAGCGCGCTGGTTGCCGCGCTGATGGCGACGAGCATCCTCGGCGGCGCGCTCGCCTGGCAGGTGACGCCCGCCTTCTCGCAGGGCCAGCCCCCGCTCAATGCGCCGCATTCCGGCGCCCCGGTCGCCAGCACCGCGATGCCCGGCTTCGCCGATCTCGTCGCGCGGGTGAAGCCCGCGGTGGTGCACATCGCGGTGACGATGAACGCCGACGCGCGCGGCGCGCGGGCGCAGGAGCTGCCGCAGAACCTGCCGGAGTTCTTCCGCCGCTTCTTCGACGAGAACGGCCGCGGCATGCCGAACGGGCGCGGACCGGTCGAGCGCGGCGCGCCGGCACAGGCGCTTGGCTCCGGCTTCATCATCGATGCGTCGGGCTACGTCGTCACCAACAACCATGTCGTGGAGAACGCCGACCGCATCACGGTGACGCTCGAGGACGGCAGCGCGTTCCGCGCCACCGTGCGCGGGCGCGATCCGCAGACCGATCTGGCGCTGCTCAAGATCGATGCCGGGCGCCCGCTGCCCTACGTCGCCTTCGGCGACTCGGCGCAGGCGCGGGTCGGCGAATGGGTGGTCGCGGTCGGCAGCCCGTTCGGGCTCGGCAACAGCGTGACCGCGGGCATCGTCTCGGCGCTCGGGCGCGACATTCATGCCGGCCCGTATGACGACTTCATCCAGGTCGACGCGCCGATCAACCGCGGCAACTCGGGCGGCCCGCTCTTCGACCAGGCCGGCAACGTCATCGGCGTCAACACCGCGATCTACTCGCCCAACGGCGGCAGCGTCGGCATCGGCTTCGCGATCCCCGCCGCCACCGCCTCGCGCGTCGTCGCGCAGCTGCGCGACACCGGACGGGTCGAGCGCGGCTGGCTCGGCGTCGCGATGCAGCCGCTGACCGAGGACCTCTCCAAGGCGATGCGGCGCGGCGGCGCCACCGACGGCATCGTGGTGTCGGACGTGCAGCCGGATTCGCCGGCCGCGCGCGCCGGCCTGCAGCAGGGCGACGTCGTGACCGCGGTCAACGGCGCGCCGGTGCGCGCGCCGCGCGATCTCGCGCGCGCCGTCGCCGACACGCGGCCCGGCCAGGCGCTGCGCCTCACGGTGTCGCGCGACGGGCAGGAGCGCCAGCTCGCCGCCACGATCGCGGCGAACCCGGCGGGCCAGCAGGTCGCCGACGCGCGCGGCGCCGTGCCCGCGGAGGGCCGGGTCGGCCTCGCGCTCGCGCCGCTGTCGCCGCAGGCGCGCCAGCAGCTCGGGGTCGAAAGCGGGGTGAACGGCGTCGTCGTCGCCCGCGTGGCGCCGAACAGCCGCGCGGCGGAAAGCGGCCTCAAGGCCGGCGACGTCATCCTGCGCATCGGCAACGAGGCGGTGGCGACGCCCGACGCCGCGGTTGCCCGCATCCGCGCCGCCGAGCACGACAAGCGCGAGGCGGTGCCGGTGCTGGTGATGCGCGAGGGCACGACGTACTACCTCGCGCTGCGCCTCGCCCAGGCCTGAGCACGGGACGGGGCGTCCCGGACCGGGGCGCCCCGTCCATATCCGCGGCCGGCTTTTCGGCTAGGATCGCCGGGCGATGAAGATTCTGCTGATCGAAGACAATGCGCGGGTCGCGCAGTTCGTGCTCAAGGGGCTGCGCGAAGGCGGCCACGTCGCCGACCACGCGGCGACCGGCCGCGACGGCCTGTTCATGGCGTCGAGCGAGCGCTACGACGCGATCATCCTCGACCGCATGCTGCCCGGCGGCGTCGACGGCCTGACGATCGTGTCGGCGTTGCGCGCTGCCGGCGACCGCACGCCGGTGATGATCCTGAGCGCGCTCTCCGACGTCGACGAGCGCATCCGCGGTCTCAAGGCCGGCGGCGACGACTACCTCACCAAGCCCTTCGCCTTCGGCGAGCTCGCGGCGAGACTTGATGCGCTCGCGCGCCGCGCGCAGGCGGTGTCCGCCCAGACCGCGCTCGCGGTCGGCGACCTGCGCATGGACCTGCTCAAGCGCGAGGTGACGCGCGCCGGCGCCGCGATCGAGCTGCAGCCGCGCGAATTCAAGCTGCTCGAGTACCTGATGCGCCATTCCGGCCAGGTGGTGACGCGCACGATGCTGCTGGAGAATGTCTGGGACTATCACTTCGACCCGCAGACCAACGTGATCGACGTCCACATCAGCAACCTGCGGCGCAAGATCGACGCGCCGCCCAACAAGCCGCTGCTGAAGACGATTCGCAACGCCGGATACATGCTGAACGCCGATGGCTAGCGCCGGCGCGAGCTTCCTCCGCTCGGCCTCGCTGCGGCTCGCGCTCGCCTTCGCGGCGCTGTTCGTCTTCTGCTCGTCGCTGCTGGTGGGCGCGCTGTGGTGGACGACGTCGGGCTACCTCGACCGCGAGACCAACGCGGTGATCGCGGCGGAGGCCAACGCGCTCGCCGACCAGTCGCGGGCGGTCGGCCTGCCCGGGCTGGTCGATGCGGTGCGGCGGCGGATCGCCGAATCGCGCGACGACAAGGCGATCTACCTGCTGGCGGACCCCGCGCTGCGCCCGCTGGTCGGCAATCTCGCGGCGTGGCCGCTCCAGGTCGGCCGCGCCGAGGGCTGGTGGGAGGCGGACGTCGAGCGCAACGGCGCCCTGCGCCGCGCGCGCCTCGTCCATTTCGTGCTGCCCGGCAGTCTCCAGCTCCTGGTCGGGCGCGACATCCAGGACCGCGTCGAGGTCCGGCAGGCGATCCTCGAGGCGCTCGTGTGGGCCGGCGCGCTCGCGGTGCTGATCGGCGCGGTCGCCGGCCTCGTCTTCCGCCGCCTCGTGCTGGCGCGCATCGCCGCGATCGGCGCGACCGCAGGGGCGATCATGCGCGGCGACCTGCGCCAGCGCGTTCCCACCGCCGGCAGCGGCGACGAGTTCGACGCGCTCGCCGGCACGATCAACGACATGCTGGCGCAGATCGAGCGCCTGATCGACGGCGTGCGCAACGTCTCGAACGCGATCGCGCACGACCTGCGCACGCCCCTGGCGGAGACCCGCGGCCGGCTCGAGGACCTTCTGCGCCACCGCCCCGCGCCCGACGCGGCCTTCGCCGAGGTCGAGGAGGCGGTGGCGGACATCGACCGGCTGATCGGCACCTTCAACGCGCTGCTGCGCCTCGCCGAAATCGACTCCGGCGTGCGCCGTGCCGGCTTCGTGCGCGTCGATCTCGGCGACGTCGTGCGCAGCGTCGGCGATCTCTACGCCCCGGCGGCGGAGGCCAGGGGCGTGCGCTTCGCCGGCGCCGCCAACGTCTCGGTCGCGGTCGACGGCGACCCGTCGCTGCTCGCGCAGGCGATCGGCAACCTCGTCGACAACGCGGTGAAGTACGCGCCGTCCGGCGGGCAGGTGACGCTCGGCCTCGCGCTCGATGGCGACGCGGTGCGCGTCGTCGTGCGCGACGACGGGCCGGGCATTCCCGACGCCGACAAGCCGAAGGTCGTCGCGCGCTTCTACCGCGGCGACGCCAGCCGCTCGGCGCCCGGGGTCGGGCTGGGCCTGAGTCTCGTCGCGGCGGTGGCGGCGCTGCATGGCGGGCGGCTCGAACTCGCCGACGCGCATCCCGGCCTCGCCGCCAGCCTCGTCCTGCCGCGGCGAAGCGTGGCAGACTCGCCGGCCTGACGCTGCGGAGGGACGCTTCATGGAACCCGTGCTGACCGTGACCGATGCGCCCGGCGAGGCGGCGATGGCGGCGATCCAGTCCGGGCTCGCGGCTTTCAACGACGCGGCCACCGGAATCGTCGACCGCAAGCCGCTCGCCGTCCTGGTCTCGGACCCGCGGACCGGCGAAGTCGTCGGCGGCGTGCTCGGGCGCACCTCGCTCGGCCTGATGTTCGTCGACCTGGTCTACCTGCCCGACGAACTGCGCGGCGGCGGCGTCGGCCGGCGCATGATCGCGATGGCCGAAGAGGAGGGGCGGCGGCGCGGCTGCGCCCACGTGATGCTCTACACGATCACCTTCCAGGCGCCGGGCTTCTACGCGAAGCTCGGCTATCGCGAATTCGGCCGCATCCCCTGCGACCCGCCCGGCACCGCGCGGGTCTTCATGACCAAGGCGCTGCGCTGA
>JAEUKZ010000050.1 GCA_016793045.1 Alphaproteobacteria bacterium | reverse complement strand
TTGGCGACCTGGAAATAGCGACCGGGCGTCGACTTGCGTCCGCGCACGCGGATGCCGGCCGGCGCCATGTCGAGAAAGCGGCCGGCCTGGTGCTCGGTCAGCACGCCGGTAATGTGGTCGTCGACGACGATGACCTCATCGACATGGCCGTGCCACTGCTTGGCGAACATGCCGATTGTCGCCGAACCGCAGCCGACGCGCATGCGTTCCTCGCGCACGCCGTTGACCACCGGCGGCTTGCCGGCCTCGACGACGAGCGTGGCGCCGCCGTCGATCGTCATCTCGACGGCGCCCTTGTTGCATAGCGTCAGCATCGACTGGCAGGTGACGTTGCCTTCCTTCTTGCTGCCGCCGGTGAGATGGCGCACGCCGCCGAGCGACAGCATCTGCGAGCCGTACTCGGCGGTCGTCACGTGGCCGATCTGCTCGCCCTCGACCCGGACCGCGGCCTGCTCCGGACCGACATAGCGGTCGGTGTCGATCTTCACCTTGAGGCCGCAATAGCTGAAGATTCCCTCGGTCACGACGGTGACCATGTCGACCCCGTCGACCGGCGCCGCGACGATGAACGGCGCGGGCTTGTAGTCGGGATAGGTCGTGCCGGCGCCGATGCCGGTCACGAACGTCTCGCCGCCGCGCACCAGCGTGCCGCGCCACTGCGCGTCGGCGAGGAACGGCACCATCGTGCCCTGGCGCTCGAGCGTGCGCTGGGCGAGCAGGACGGGATCGAGGCGCATCAACCGCCCCTCGACATTGCCGTAGCGGTCGCAGGCGCCGGTCTTGCCGGGCCGGATGCGGCACAGCACCGGGCAGGCGTCGCAGGTGACGATCGCGTCCGCCGCCGGCGCGTGCACCGCGCGCAGCGCGTCTTCGCTCGGCGCATCCGTGCTCGTCTTGGTCTCGGTCATGGCGCGGCCTTTCCCTGCGCGGCGCGGATCGCCGCGCGAACCCGGTCGGGCGTCGCCGGGACGCGGCGCAGCCGCACCCCGGTGGCGTGATGGATGGCGTTGAGAATCGCCGGCGCGGTCGGGATCAGCGCCGGCTCGCCGATGCCCTTTGCGCCGAACGGCCCGAGCGGCTCGCGATCCTCGATCAGGATCGTCTCGATCTCCGGCACGTCGCCGACGGTCGGGATGAGGTAGTCGTGCAGGTTCTCGGTGCGGCCCGGCACGTACTCCTCCATCAGCGCGAGGCCGAGGCCCTGCGCGACGCCGCCATGGATCTGGCCCTCGACCTGGGTCGGGTTGATCGCGCGGCCGACATCGTGCGCCGCGACGATGCGCGTCACCTTGACCGTGCCGAGCTCGGTGTCGACCGCGACCGCGGCAAGCTGCGCCGCGAAGCCGTAGGTCGCATAGGGCACGCCCTGGCCATCGGCGTCGAGCGCCGTCGTCGGCGGATCGTAGCGTCCCGCCCCGACCAGCACGTCGCCGTTGGGGTCTTCCGCCATCGCCGCGAGGTCGATCGCACGCGCGGCGGCGCCCGACCCGACGACGACGCGCCCCGATTCGAGATGGATCGGCGCGTCGGCGCCGACGTTGCCGAGCCGGAGGATCTGCTGGCGCAGGTCGGCACCGGCAAGCCGCGCCGCATTGCCCGACACGAAGGTCTGTCGCGAGGCCGAGGTCTTGCCGGCATCGAGCGTGCGGTCGGTGTCGCCGGTGACGAGGCGGAGTGCCGAGGCGGGAACGCCGAGCGCATCGGCGCAGATCTGCACCATGACCGTATTCGAGCCCTGGCCGATGTCGACCGCACCGCTGTAGAGCGTCACCGAGCCGTCGCGGCGCAGGCCCACCCGCATCGACGACGGGTTCGACAGCGAGGTGTTGCCGATGCCGTACCACATGCAGCCGATCCCGACGCCGTGGCGGACGATCGGAGCGGAACGGTTGTGCGCATCCGCGGCGGCGCGCAGCGCGTGCCAGCGCGGCCGCATTGCCTCGAGGCACTGCGCCAGTCCGGCGCTCGCTTCGAGCAGCTGCCCGGTCGCCGTGCGGTCGCCCGCGCGCAGCGCGTTGATGTGGCGGAACTCGAGCGCGTCGATGCCGAGTTGCGCCGCGAGTTCGTCCATCAGCGTCTCGTGCGCGATCGCCGCCTGCGGCACGCCGAAGCCGCGGAAGGCGCCCGACGGCGGGCCGTTGGTATGGATCGCCGCCGACGTGCAGCGCACCGCCGGCACCGCATAGGGTCCCATCGCGTGCACCGGTACGCGGTTGGCGACGGTCGGCCCCCACGACGCGTAGGCGCCGGTGTCGAAGTCGCCGTGGAACGCGACCGCGGTCAGCTTGCCGTTGGCCGCCGCCGCGAACCGCGCATGGATGCGCGCCGGATGGCGCTTGGTCGTCGAGGCCATGCTCTCGGGCCGCGTGTAGACGCAGCGAACCGGGCGGTTCAGCAGCCAGGCCGCGGTTGCGATCAGCGGCTGCAGCGAGAGGTCGAGCTTGCCGCCGAAGCCGCCGCCGACCGCGCTGGGCACGATGCGCACCCGCTCGGGCGCGAGCCCCAGGATCAGCGCCAGCTCGTCGCGGTCCATGTAGGGCGTCTGCGTGCAGGCGACGATCTCGATGCGCTCGCCGATGCGCCGCGCGTAGCCGGCCTCGGGCTCGACATAGGCGTGCTCGACGAAGCCCGTCTCGAACTCCCCTTCGGCGACCGCCGCCGCGCGCGCGAAGCCCGCATCGAGATCGCCGCGTGCCACCCGCCCGCGCACCAGCACGTTGTCGGGCTTGTCGTCGTGCAGCGCGGGCGCACCGGCCGCCAGCGCGGCATCGATGCCGGCGAGCGCCGGCAGCGCCTCCCACGCGATCGGCACCTCGTCGTCGCGGATCGATTCGATCGTCGCCGCGTCGCCGACCAGTGCCAGCACAGCTTCGCCGCGATGGCGGACATAGCCTTCGGCAAGCGCCGGCTGGTCCTTGCCGGTCGGGTAGATGCCGTAGCGGTTCTGCCCCGGGATGTCGCGCGCCGTGAGGACCTTGACGAGCCCCGGGTGGCGCGCTTGCAGCGCCGCGAGGTCGCCGACGGTGAAGCGCGCATGATGGTGGGGCGAGCGCACCGCGCGCAGGACCAGGCTGTCGTCGGGCCAGGCATCGGCGCCGAAGCGCTCGGCGCCGGTGACCTTGGCGATGCCGTCGGTCTTGGCGAGGCGCGCGCCGACGGCCGTGCCGGCGGCCGGCGCGATCGCGGCGGCCGGGGCGCCGACCGACAGCACCGCGTCGACGATCTTGCGATAGCCGGTGCAGCGGCAGAGCACGCCGCCGAGCGCATCGAGCGCCTCGTCCTCGCTCGGGTGCGGCTTGCGCGCAAGCAGGTCGCTCGCCGCCATCAGCATGCCCGGCGTGCAGATGCCGCATTGCGCCGCGCCATGGGCATGGAAGGCCTGCTGCAGGGCATTGATCGTGCCGCTGGCCGCGAGGCCCTCGACCGTCGTGATCGCGCGGCCTTCGGCCTGTCCGACCGGAACGAGACAGGCGCAGACCTGCCGTCCGTCGAGCAGCACCGTACAGGCGCCGCAGTCGCCGGCGTTGCAGCCGACCTTGGTGCCGATGAGGCCGAGATCCTCGCGCAGCACGTCTGCCAGCCGCCGGATCGGGTCGGCGGTGACTCTGTGGGCGGTGCCGTTGACGGTGAAGGCGATCGTCATGGCGCGGCCAGCGCGGCAAGCGTGCGGCGAAGCAGGGTCACGGTCGCATCGCGGCGATAGGCCGCGCTGGCGCGCACGTCGTCGATCGGCGACAGCGCGGCGATGTGCAGGTCCTTCACCGCGGCGGCGAGGCCCGGCCCGATCGGCTGTCCGACGAGATCGGCCTCGAGCCCGCGCAGCCGCCTCGCCACGGCGCTGCAGGCGCCGACGGCGATGCGCGCCCGCGCGACCGTGCCGTCGGCGGCGGGAGTCAGGGTCGCGCCGATCATCACGATCGAGATCACCAGATAGCGCCGCGCGCCGAGCTTGAGGAAGGCCGAGCGCGTCGCCGCCGGCGCGTCGGGAATCAGCAGCGCGGTCACGAGTTCGTCCGCGCGCCGCTGCGTGCTGCGGTTCCCGGTGACGAAAGCCTCGGCCGGCAGGGTGCGGCGTCCGCTGCGGCTTGCCAGCTCCACCTGCGCGTCGAGCGCCAGCAGGTTGGGCACCCCGTCGGCGGCGGGCGAGGCGTTGCACAGGTTGCCGCACACCGTTCCGGCATTCTGGATCTGCACGCCGCCGATCTCGCGCGCCGCCTGCTTGAGCCCGTCGAACAGCGGCGGCAGCCCGGCTTCGACGATGTCGGTCCAGGTCGCCAGCGCCGGAATCCGCCAGCCGCCTTGCGTACGCGAAATCGCACGCAGGCCATCGATTGCGGTGATGTCGAGCACGTCGTCGTCGAGCGGCCGCCCGACGCGCGCGGGATAGTAGTCGGTGCCGCCGGCCACGACGACGCGATTGCCCGCGGCCAAGGCCGCCAGCGCTGCGTCGAGATCGCGCGGTCGAAGATACGCACCCATCCAACCGGTCCCTGCTCCGATTGTCGAGATCGTTCGTGTACCTATGATTTGGACCGGATCGCGCCGCCTTGTCAATCGGCTTCGCGCGAGCGCCGGCACGCGCCGCACGTGGCGCGGACACGATCGGGGTGAAATTGCTACTGTTGCACCGGCACGATCGCCGCGAATGCTGGAGAGACTGGGAGGGACGCCATGTCGATCATCCGCTTCAGCAGCGTCAAGACCGAGCTCTACGCGCCCGACGCTGACGGCGCGTTCGCCGGCGGCGCCTATGACAAGGCCGTGCTGACCGGCCGTATCGGCGCGTTCGACGAGACCGGCGGCACGCCGGCCGACCGCGCGGCGCTCGACGCCCATATCGACGCGATGCTCGCCAAGGCGGCGTCAGGGCTGTCCGGGCCGGTGACGATCATGGCGAACGGCTTCCAGTTCGATCCGCGCAAGCACGCCGGCGCAAACCCGATGAAGTCCGACAACCCGCACGCGATCATCTTCCACTTCCGCGACGGCGGCGAGACGCAGGAAGCCTATGCGCACGCGACCGGCTGGCCGCTCTGGCTCGGCTTCAAGGAAGGCGACGGCGGTGCGACCGGTCTTGCCGTCGCATTCGGATGGTATTCGACGCCGGACTTCTTCGGCTCGCTGATCACGGCGCAGAAGAATTTCTACATGGAGGCCTGCGGGTTCGCCGTGATCACGGCCGCGCCGTTCGCCATGCTGATCCGGCGCCTCGCCGCGCGCATCGCCAAGCACCCGATCGACATCGTCTGCCACAGCCTCGGCTCCCGCCTGACGATCAAGGCGATACTGCTCGCCCTCGCGCAGGACCCCGCGATCGCCGCGCGGCTCGGCCGCATCATCATCCTGGGCGGCGCCGAGTACGCGGCGGCGGGGCGCAAGCTCGTCGCCGCACTCGACGGCGCCGCGAAGGGGCCGGAGATCTACAATTTCATGGGTACGTCGGATGCAGTGCTCGAGCGGCTGGGCCAGAATTTCGGGCCCGGCGAGGATGGCGACCACAAGGTGATCGGCAATGCGGGCCTCGGCCTCGGCGGAATCTCCCCGCACTGGATCGACCTCGCCACCGGCGGCAAGGCGCTCAACGCCTGGTTCGAGAAGCGCAACGACGGCGTGTTCCTCGTCAGCGACCTGCCCAATCAGGCGGCGGATCATTGGGGCTACTACGCCGTTCGCGGCAACATGAAGCTGTTCAACCGAATCCTGCGCGAGCGCGACGCCTGGTCCATCGCGGCGCTGCGTGCCGCCAGGATCCCCGAAGGACGCTGAGCGCGCTCTCAGACGGCGCGCGTGCGCGCGCGCAAAAGGCGCAGGCCGCGCGCGATGCGATGATCGTCAACGCCGACGCCGCGGGCGCAGCGCCCCGGCATCGCTCAGGATGCGGATGCCCACACCGTCGGCACCCGAGCGACGAACAGCCGGTAGGGCGCAAGGCAGAACACCGCCATCGCGAGCTTGGCGACGAGGTCGCCGAGCGCCAGGGTCGGCCACGGCACCGGCGTACCGGCGAAGGCGATGCTGAAAAACGCCGCGGTGTCGACGATCGACGCGAGCGAGGCGGCGACGAAGGGCGCGAGCCACCAGACCTGGCGGCGCAGCCGGTTGAACACCGCGATGTCGAGCAGCTGGGCGAGCAGGAAGGCGCTGCCCGATGCCAGTGCGATGCGCGTAGGCGCGAGCACGAGCGACAGCGCGACGCCGAGCGCGAAGCCGGCATAGACCACCCGGCGCGCGAGAGCGGGACCGTAGCGCCGATTGGTCATCTCCGTGACCAGAAACGCGAACGGATAGGTCGCGGCGCCCCACGTCCACCACTCGTTGATCGGGAACTGCACCAGCACATTCGACGCCGCGACGATCGCCATCATCGCCAGTGCCGGCCGCCACAGCGTGGGGAAGCCTTGCATGGCCCTACTCCGCCGCCGCGCCGCGCAACGCGAGGCGCTTCAGGCAATGGTCGATCCACTGCGCGGTCAGCTTCTCGCTCAGCGCATTCTGGCCGAGGCGCTGGTTGAGCACCTGGAAGTCGACGCGGTCGAGCTCCTGGTCCTGGTTGAAGCAGGAGAACACGATCGTCTCCTTCCCCGTCGCAGGATCGCGGTGGAGCTGCAGGCACTGCGCGCAGATCTCCTTCATCATGCATTGCATGGGAGAGTTGATCGAGCCGACCGCGCAGTGGCTCGGCTTCAGATGCGGCTTGAGGATCTCGTGCCGCGCGCGTCCGACCGCGGCCATCATGCGGTCCGACCCGATGGCGATCAGGCGGTCGCCGGCGGAGAGCGCGATCGGCGCCGGGCCCAGCCGTCCCTCGGCGTAGGCCCGCATCGCCTCGACGATGTTGCCGACGAAGCTCTTGTCCTGCGGCCGGCCTGGCGCGAAGCCCGGCCCCTCGTCGCAGCACCACACGATCAGGTCCGCCGCCGCCTCGATCTCGGCGACCTTGTAGCGGTCCTGCATCTTCTTGTAGCCGGCGAAGTAGACGACCTTCGATCCGGCCGCGCGCAACGCCGCGCCGATCGAGAACAGCACCGCGTTGCCGAGCCCGCCGCCGACCAGGATCGCGGTCTCACCCGCCGGCGTCTCGGTCGGCGTGCCGGTCGGGCCCATCACGATCACCGGCTCGCCCGGCTGGAGCATCGCGCAGAGATCGGACGACCCGCCCATCTCGAGCGTGATCAGCGAGATCAGGCCCTGCTCGCGGTCGACCCATGCACCGGTCAGGGCGAGGCCTTCCATCGCCAGCACCGTGCCGTCGACCCGGCGCGCCAGGGTCTCGAAGTTCTGCAGCCGGTAGAACTGCCCCGGGCTGAAATTGCGCGCCGCCTGCGGCGCCTTGACCACGACCTCGATGATCGTCGGCGTCAGCCGGTCGACGCGATGGACGGTTGCGCGCAGATCGCGGTTGAGGCGCTGCACCAGCGCCGCCGGCGCGATGCGCGCAGCCGGTGCACGCGCGAGCGCGCGGCTGACCACCGGATAGCCCTGCTTGGCGCTGCCGAAGGCCTTCACGACGTTGCCGAAGAACGAGGGATGCAGGTCGCCGAAGAAGCTCATCGCGCGGCCGTCGGGGCGGCGCGACATCAGCACCCGGGCCTCCTTCGGCTTGGAGATCGCGCGCTCCGGCGACACCCTGTTGCCGTCCTCGTCGATCGCGGCGAAGTACTTGCCGTCGAGCAGCACGGAGCCGTCCTCGCGCGCCAGCACCGTGTTGGGCTGGGTTCCGGCGGCGACCAGGATCGAGCGCGCCGGCAGCACGCTTTCGCGCTTCGCGCCTTCGACGTCGTAGGACACGCGCAGGCCGGCGGCGTGGCCGTAGGCGTCGACCTCCACGGCGACCGGCGTCATGCCCTCGGCGAACCGCACGCCTTCCTCGAGCGCCTTCTGCACTTCTTCGTGGTTGAGCGTGTAGCTCGGCGCGTCGACGAGGCGCCGGCGGTAGGCGATCGTCGCGCCGCCCCAGGATTCGAGCAGCTTGGAAACCTCCGCCGCGCGCCCTTCGGCGGCGGCGGCGGCGCGCTCGGCGCGGATCGCCCTGGCGTGGGCGATGAACTCCTCGGCGATCGCGCGGTCCTCCTCGGACCAGCGCGCGCGCAGCGCGGCCTCGCCGCGCTCGGCCGCCAGCGCTTCGTAGCGCCCGAGGAACTTCTCGACCTGGCGGGCGTAGTAGGCGAGCGACTCGGTCGCGGTATCGACCGCGGTCAGCCCGCCGCCGATGACGACCACCGGCATCCTGATCTGCAGATTGGCGATCGACGACTTCTTCGCGGCGCCGGTCAGCTGCAGCGCCATCAGGAAGTCCGACGCCATGCGCACGCCGCGCGCCAAGCCGTTCTTCATGTCGATGTAGGTCGGCCGCCCGGCGCCCGCGCACAGCGCGATGTGGTCGAAGCCCATCGCGAAGGCGTCGTCGATCGTGATCGTCCCGCCGAAGCGCACGCCGCCGAACATCGCGAACTCGCGGCGTCGTTCGAGCAGCAGGCGGATGATCTTGAGGAAGTTCTTGTCCCAGCGAACCGTGATGCCGTACTCGGCGACGCCGCCGAAGCCGCCGAGCACGCGCTCGTCGAGATTCTCCATCAGCGCCGCGACGTCGCGGATCGGCGCGAAGTCGCGCCGCGTGCCGTCGAGCGCCACGCCGGAGACCGTCTCCGCCAGCGGCTCGATCTTGAGGCCGTCGATGCCGACCACATTGTGGCCGTCGTTCATGAGGTGGTGCGACAATGTGAAGCCGGCGGGGCCGAGGCCGACGACCAGCACCGTGCGGCCGCTCGCCTTCTTCGGCAGCGGGCGGCGGATGTCGAGCGGGTTCCAGCGCGTCAGCAGCGAATAGATCTCGAAGCCCCAGGGCAGCGCCAGCACGTCCTTGAGGATGCGCGTCTCCGCCTGCGGGATATCGACCGGTTCCTGCTTCTGGTAGATGCAGGCCTTCATGCAGTCGTTGCAGATGCGGTGCCCGGTGCCGGCGACCATCGGGTTGTCGACGATGATCGTCGCGAAGGCGCCGAGTGCCATGCCCTGGACCTTGAGCGTGTGCATCTC
>JAEUKZ010000044.1 GCA_016793045.1 Alphaproteobacteria bacterium | reverse complement strand
GCGATTCCCTCGACGATCTCGGTGACGCTCCCGTCGCCGACGCCGATACGCACCGGCACGGCCTGCGGCCGGCCGTCGGACCCGACGATCCAGAGCTGTCCCTGGGTCACGCGCACGCCGCGGCCGGCGCGCACCGCGGCGAAGCGCGTGCGCTGCTCGGGCGTGAGAAACTGGCCGATGCGCTCCTCCGCCTGCTGCCGGAGCACCTGGGCGCGGTTGCGGCGCTGGTCGGGCGGCGACTGGGCGATCGACTGGAATTGCGGGCGCATATCCGCGAACACGGCGCGGACCTGGCCCTGCTGCTCCTCGCTGAGCGACAATTGCTCGGTCAGCGTGCGAAGCATCGCCTCGCCTCCCTGTGGACCGCCCTGCCCGGCCGCGCCGCCGCTGCCTGCCGCGGCCGCCCCCGCGGCCGCAGGCACACCCGCGGGGCGGAAGCGCAGCGCCGCGTTGGGCGCGCGCACCGCATTGTCGCGCCGCGCGGTGACGATGCGCACCGTCGCCGTCATGCCCGGCAGAAGCCGCATGTCGGCATTCTCGGTACCGATCACCACGACGTAGGTGACGACGTTCTGCACGACCTGCGGCGACAGGCGGACCTGCTTCACGTCGCCGCGGAAGCTCTCCCCGGGAAAGGCGGAGACGGTGAACTCGACCGGCTGGCCGACGAGGATGCGGCCGATGTCGCCTTCGTCGACCGTGGCCCACACCTCCATCTGGCGCAGGTCCTGCGCGATCGTGAACAGCGTGGGCGCCTGCAGGCTCGCCGCCACGGTCTGGCCGAGGTCGATGTTGCGCTGGATCACCACGCCGTCGATCGGCGATAGGATGGTGTGCTGCGCGACTTCGACCTCCATCTGCCGCACCATCGCCTCGCGCTGGGCGACCGCCGCTTCGGCGGCACGGAACTGCGCCTGCGATGCCGCGATGCCCGCCTGCGCCGCAGCCTCCTGCGCGCGTGCGGCCGCAACGCCTGCGCGCGCCGCATCCATCGCGCTCTGGGCGCGCTCGGCATCGGCGGTCGAGGCGACGCCGCGCTGGGCGAGTTCGCGCCGGCGCAGATTGTCGCGGTCGGCCTCGCGGCTCTGCGCGTCGGCACGGCTGATCTCGGCGCGCCGGTTGGCGACATTCGCGCGCGCAGTGTCGAGATCGGCCTGCGCACGCATGAGCTGGGCGCGCGCCGATTCGAGGTCGGCACGCGCCTGGAGCAGCCGCGCCTGCACCTGGTCGTCGTCGAGCCGGGCGATCACGTCGCCGGCGCGGACCTGGGAGTTGAAATCGGCGAACAGCTCGCGGATGCGGCCCGATTGCTGCGAGCCGACGAGAACGGTGACGACCGCGTTGAGCGTGCCGGTCGCGCTGACCGCGGCGACGATCGGGCCGCTGTCGACCCGCGCCAGCCGATAGGTGCTCGCCGGCGGCCCGCCGCGCTCGAACAGCGACAGCGCCCCGCCGATCCCCACGAGGGCGAGGATGCCGGCGGCCGCGAGCAGGCGGGTCGACGCGCGCTTGACCATAGGACGTCGATTCTACCTCAACTTCCCGCGCTTCGCTGCGTCGCGATTTGTATCGAAGTGTATCAGGAATGGCTGCCATTCCGATGGCCGGGCTTGACGCGGCGGCTGCGGTCTGGTCGCTTGCGAGGAACGAGGAAATTGCCCTGTCACCGCCCCCGAACCTGAGCCCGATCGTCGTCGACAGCGTCACCAAGCTCGGCCCCGAGGCCGCCGGCCGGGTCGTGGTCGGCGCGTCCCACGGCGGAATATTTGCCGCCTGGGTCGCCGCCGCGGCCCATGTCCGCGCGGTGATCCTGAATGACGCCGGCGTCGGCCGCGACGGCGCGGGGGTGGCCGGCCTCGCCTATCTCGACCGGCTCGGCCTCGCCGCCGCCGCGGCCGACCACGACAGCGCGCGCATCGGCGACGGCGCCGACCACATGGCGCGCGGCCTTCTCAGTCACGTCAACGCCGCGGCCGCCGCGCTGGGCATCGCGGCCGGCCAGTCCGTCGCCGACGCAGCGCGCCTGCTTGCCGAGCGGGCGACGCCGTCGGACAGGCCGGTGCCGCCGGAGGACGAGGCGCGCCACCGCATCGACGGCGACTGGGGCGACGCGCCCGCCGCCTGGACGCTCGATTCGAACTCGCTGGTGCGGCCCGACGATGCCGGCGCCATCATCGTCACCGGCTCGCATGGCGGGCTGCTCGGCGGCAAGCCCGAGACGGCGATCCGCGTCGATGCCTATGCGGCGGTCTACAACGATGCCGGCGGCGGAATCGACGACGCCGGGTTCTCGCGCCTGCCGGCGCTCGACGCGCGCGCCATCGCGGCGGCGACGGTCGACGCCTTCTCGGCGCGGATCGGCGACGGGCGCTCGACCTATCGCGAGGGCATCGTCACGCGCGTCAACGAGAGCGCGCGTCGCCGCGGCGGTGCCGTTGGCATGAGCTGCATCGAGTTCGTCGCGCGGATGGCCCGCGCCAAGTTGGGGGGAACGCAATGACCGAGACCACGCCGCCGGGCAGCAACCTCGCGCCGCGGCGCATGACCGGCGGACAGGCGCTGGCCGAGACGCTGCAGGCGCACGGGGTCGGGCCGATGTTCGGCATGGGCGGGTTCCAGCTGCTGCCGTTCTACGAGGCGGTGCGCGCGCTCGGGCTCAAGCACTACCTGATCAACGACGAGCGCTGCGGCGCCTTCGCGGCCGATGCCTATGCACGCGTCTCCAACCGGCCGGGCGTCTGCGATGCGACGCTCGGGCCGGGCGCCACCAACCTCGTCACCGGCATGGTCGAGTCGCTCAATGGCGGGCTGCCGCAGGTCGTCATCGTCGGCGATTCAAACCGCGACCACTCCTGGAAGAACATGACCCAGGAATCGCGGCAGACCGAGATCCTGCGCCCCGCCGTCAAGGAACTGATCCGCGTCGAGGCGACCAAGCGGGTGCCCGAACTCACCCGCCGCGCCTTCGCGGTCGCGACCTCCGGCCGCCCCGGCCCGGTCGTGCTCGACGTGCCGGAAGACGTCGCGCATGGCGAGCACGACTTCGCGCCCGACGAGTTCCGCTGCGATCCCGGCACGACGTCGATCCCCGCCCGCCGCATCCGCCCCGATGCCGACAGCATCGCGCGCGCCGCCGCGATCGTCGCCAAGGCGCGCCGCCCGATCCTGCTGGTCGGCGGCGGCATCCATCTGTCGCAGGGCTATGACGCGCTGCAGGCGTTCGCCGAGGCGCAGGCGATCCCGGTCGCCCACACGATGAGCGGCAAGGGCGGCATTGCCTGCACCCATCCGCTGTCTGCCGGCCTCTTCGGGCGCTATTCGCGCATCGCCAACGACCTGATCGCGACGGCGGACGCGCTGATCGTCGTCGGCTGCAAGCTCGGCGAGATCGCGACCAAGCGCTTCCAGCTGCTGCCGGCCGGGGTGCCGGTGATCCATCTCGACATCGTCGCCGAGGAGTTCGGCCGCACCAGCCGCGCCGACGTGGCGCTGTGGGGCGACGCGCGCTGCGGGCTCGAGGATCTCGCCGCGGCGCTGGCGGGCGAGTCGAAACGGGCCAAGGCCGAGCGCGCGAGCTATGCGGCCGAAGTACCCGCGCGGATGAAGAAGTGGATCGACGAGGCGCAGCCGCGGCTGCGCTCCGACGAGGTGCCGGTCAACATGGCGCGGATGATCGGCGAGCTGAACCGCTTGATGCCGGACGACGCGATCATGGTCGCCGACGGCGGCTTCGCGGCGCACTGGACCGGGCTGCTGCACGACACCAAGCGCGCCGGCCGCCACTTCGTGCCCGACCGCGGCTTCGCCTCGATCGGCTACGGCCTGCCCGGCAGCATGGGCGCGCAGCTTGCCGCGGGAAAGCGCCGCGTCGTCGGCCTCACCGGCGACGGCGGCTTCAACATGACGATCGGCGAACTCGAGACCGCGCGGCGCATCGGCACGCCGTTCGTGCTGATGGTCGTCAACAACGCCGCCTCGGGCTACGTCAAGGCCCTCCAGCACGCGATGTACGGCGGCAAGTACCAGTCCTCCGACCTCGTCGAGATGGACTACGCGAAGATCGCGTCGGCCTTCGGCTGCCAGGGCATCCGCGTCGAGCGGCCGGACCAGCTCGACGGCGCGATCCGCGCCGGTCTCGAGAACACTTCGACGCCCACCGTCATCGACGTGATCGTGACCCGCGATCCGGCCAAGATGCTGCCCGCCGTCGACAGCCGCACGCTGGTGGTCAAGAAAGGCGACAGGCCCGTGTGATGCCGGTTTCCCGCGAACAGCTTTTCGCCCGCCTGGCCGAACTCGGCATCGAGGCGACGACGCTCGACCACGAGCCGGTGATGACGGTGGCCGAGAGCGAGCACGTCACCGGCCACCTGCCGGGCGTGCACACCAAGAACCTGTTTCTCAGGGATGAGAAAGGCGCGCTCTTTCTCGTCACCGCGCCGTGGGAACGCCAGATCAAGATCAACCAGCTGCACAAGCTGCTCGGCTGCAAGCGGCTGTCCTTCGGCAACGCCGAGCTGCTGATGGATACGCTCGGCGTCACGCCGGGCAGCGTCACCGCGCTGGCGCCGATCAACGACACGGCCGGCCGCGTCACCGTCGTGCTCGACAAGTGGCTCGCCGGGCAGGAGCTGGTGAACTGCCACCCCCTCACCAACACCGCGACGACGACGCTCAAGACGCGCGACCTGATCCGCTTTCTCGAGGCGACCGGCCACCCCCCCAAGCTTGTTCCACTCGAGGCGACGCTGGCCGGCGGTGCGCCCGCCGACGGCAATTGAGGACGACATGACCATCGACTGGGAACGCAAATTCGCCCCGCGCGCGATCAAGCTGACGGCGTCGGAGATCCGCGAGTTGCTCAAGCTGCTCGACCAGCCCGACATCATCTCCTTCGCCGGCGGCATCCCGGACCCGGAGATGTTCCCGGTCGAGCGCATGCGCGCGGCCTTCGCCGCGATCTTCGCCGACCCGGCGCGGCGCGCCGAAGCGCTGCAGTATTCGGTGAGCGAGGGCTACGGGCCTCTGCGCGACGTCATCGTGCGCCAGATGGCCAAGCGCGGCATCGTCGCGCACCGCGACAACGTGATCGTCACCAACGGCTCGCAGCAGGGGCTCGAATTCCTCGCCAAGCTGTTCGTCGCGCCCGGCGACCGCGTCATCGTCACGCGGCCCAGCTATCTCGGCGCGCTGCAGGCCTTCAGCCTCTACGAACCGACCTACGTGCCGGTGCCGATCGACCAGACCGGCATCGACCTCGCCGCCACCGCGCGCGAGTTCGCGGCCGGCGCAAAATTCCTCTATATCACGCCCGACTTCGGCAACCCCGCCGGCGTCACGGTGCCCGAGGACCAGCGTCGCGCGCTGCTCGACCTCTCCTACCGCCACGGTGTGCCGGTGATCGAGGACCAGGCCTATGACCTGCTGCGCTACGACGGCGCGCCGGTGCCCTCGCTGCTGGCGCTCGACTGCGCGCGGCGCAACGCGGCGGCGCCGTTGGCCGAGCCGAGCGCGGTCGGCAACGTGATCTACACCGGCACCTTCTCGAAGTCGGTCGCGCCGGCATTGCGTGTGGGCTGGATCGTCGCGCCGGCGCCGGTCATCCGCAAGCTGGTGCTGATGAAGCAGGCGAGCGATCTCCACGCGCCGACCATCAACCAGATGGTGCTCGCGGACATCGTCGACGACGTGATCGAAGAGGCGGCGCCGAAGCTGCGCGCGACCTACGGCGCGCGGCGCGACGCGATGCTGGCGGCGCTCGAGCGCCACATGCCGCCCGGCGTGTCGTGGACGCGGCCCGACGGCGGGATGTTCGTGTGGGTGACGCTGCCGGCGGGGCTCGACGGGAACAAGCTGCTCGAACGCTCGATCAGGGAGGCGCGCGTCGCCTTCGTGCCGGGCTCGGCCTTCTTCACCGACAAGACGGGGCGCAACACGTTCCGCCTCAGCTTCTCGCTGATGCCGCCGGCGAAGATCGAGGAAGGCATCAAGCGCCTCGGCGGCGTCGTCAAGGAGGCGATGGCGGTCGCAGCCTGACGCGGATCAGGCCGGCGGGACGTCGCCGAGGTCGCTCCAGACCGGCTTGCCGGCGGCACGGAAGCGCGCGACCTCCGCATCCGCGCCCGCCGACGGCCCGCCGACGCGCAGGCATCCGTCGCAGCGGTCCGCGAGCGCCAGCGACACCGGCATCATGATCTCGTCGAAGGCCGCATCGCCGGCCGCCGCGATCATCGGCAGCGCAAGGTTGACGCCGACGACCGGCACGTGGCCGCGGCGGAACACCGCGACCGCAGCGTCGTTGAGCGCGCGAAGATTGGCGGCGCGCCGCGCCGCATCGGCGCCGCCGGAGGTGTAGGGCCCGGCGATCATGATCCACAGTGCCGCCATCACGCCGCCGTCGCGAACCGGTCCGGCGTCAGCGCCGTGATGTCGAGCGAAGCCGACTGCCCGCGCACGAGGGCCGCGATCAGCGCGCCGGTGATCGGGGCGAGCGTGATCCCGTCGCCTTCGTGGCCGGTCGCGACCAGCACGTTGGACAACCTGCCGCTGCGGCCGATGATCGGCTTCTTGTCGGGCACGAAGGGGCGCAGGCCCGCGAAGCTGCGCAGCACCTGGGCGCGCGCCAGCGACGGCACGCGCCTGACCGCTTCGCTGACGATCGCGCCGACGCCCTCGGCGCTGCTCGAGCGGTCGAAGCCGGAGAAAGTCCGGGTGCTGCCGATCACGCATTGCCCGGTCGCGGTCGTCTCCAGCACGAAGCCGTGGCCGAGCCGCACCAGCGGATCGGGCGAGGTCTTGGCCGCGTCGGGGTCGGCCTTCGCGGTGAGATACTTCGCCGAGACGAGGACGTGGCGCGGCGGTGCCGCAAGCCGGTCGGTCACCACCAGCTCGCCGCGGCGCGGCACCACCGGGATCGTGAGCCCGACCATCGCGCCCAGCGCCTCGCTCCACACGCCGGCGGCGAAGACGAACTGCTCCGCGGTGACGATGGCGCGATCCGTCTCGACCGAACGGACGCTGCCGCCGGCGATGTCGAAGGCGACCGGCTTGTCGTTCCACAGCGCGATCGCGCCCTGGGCGAGCGCCGCGCGCGCCAGCGCGAAGGTCATGCGATACGGGCTGACCTTGAAGTCGCCGCGCGTCAGCGCCGCCCCGGCCATGTCGGGGTTGAGGGTGGGCTCGTGCGTGCAAATCGCCCGCCGCTCGATCATTGCGATGTCGCTGCCGGTCGCGCGCACCGTGTCGACATGCGCCGCGATCTTGCTCAGATCGGCCTCATCCTCGACCACCAGCATGCTGTCCTGCCGCTCGAACTCGACCTCGCCCCCGAGCGCCGCGACGAGGTCGGGATAGAGCGCGCGGCTGGCGACCGCGAGGTCCATCGTGATCCCCGGCGCCTTGGTCGAGACCGAGAGGAAGCCGTCGCAGGCGCCCGACGACCCGGCGGTCGGCCGCGCCGGGTCGATCAGCGCGACCTTGAGCCCGCTCCTGGCGAGGTTGTAGGCGCAGCAACTGCCGATGATGCCGGCGCCGAGCACGGCGACGTCGACCGCGATCCGCTGCTTGTCCATCGTCCTGCGCGCGCCTTCATGCCGGTTGCAAACCCCGCCCGGGACGGGCAAGGCTTGCACTATCGGGCGCGGTCCTGCGCCCGGTCAACACGCCGCGCGCCCTTGATGTCCATCGCCCCTGCCTTCCGCACCGCCGCGACGCAAGCCACCTTCGTCGACATCACCGTCGACGGGCGCAGCCTGCGGGTGGTTGCCGATTCGACGCTTGCGGCGGCGCTGCTCGCGGCCGGGATCGACCGCTTCGGCCCCGGCCTCGCGCCCGGCCAGACGATGCAGCCGTTCTGCCTGATGGGCACCTGCTTCCAGTGCATCGCCACGATCGACGGCATCGCGCACCAGCGCACCTGCCGCGTCGTCGTGCGCGCGGGCATGGATGTCCGCCTCGCCGGCGCGCTGCCCGGATGAGCGCGGAGCCCCGCGTCGTCATCGTCGGCGCCGGTCCGGCCGGCGCCAACGCCGCGCTCGCGCTCGCGGCTGCCGGCGTGCGCTCGATCGTGATCGACGACAATCCGCGTGCCGGCGGTCAGATCTTCCGCGTCGGTCCCAACGACGCGATCGGCCCGGTGAAGCCCGACCCGCGCGGCGTGCGCCTGCGCGCTCGCCTCGCCGAACGCGCCGACATGATCGAGCACCGCGCCGGACACGAGGTGATCGGCGCCACGCCCGAGCGCCGCCTGACCGTCGCGCCGCCCGACGGGCCGGTGGTGTCGCTTGACGCCGACGCGCTGGTGATCGCCACCGGCGCCGTCGAAGTGTCCGTGCCGGTGCCGGGCTGGACGCTTCCGGGCGTCTTCGGCCTGGGCGGCCTGCAGATCCTGCTCAAGCAGTCGGCTCTCGTGCCCGACCGGCCGGTCGTGCTCGGCGGCACGGGGCCGCTGCTCTATCTCGTCGCCGCGCAGATGGTGAAGACCGGTGCGCGACTGGCCGCCGTCGTCGATGCCGCCGACTGGCCTTCGCCGCGCCACCTTCTCGGCCTTGCCGCAATGCCGAAGCTGCTTCGCCAGGGGATCGGCCATCTCCTGGCGCTGAAGCGCGCGGGCGTGCCGATCCACCGCCGCGCGGCGATCGCCGCCATCGACGGCGCCGACGGCGTCGCCGCGGTCCGCATCGCGCGGCTGCGCCCGGACTGGAGCGCAGAGTCGGCGCCCGACGCGACGATCGCGTGCGGCATCGTCGGCGTCGGTTTCGGCGTGCGGCCCAATGTCGAGCTGACCGGGCTGATCGGCTGCGCGCACCTCTACGATCCGGCCACCGGCGGCTGGGTGGTGCGGCGCGACGAGGACCTCGCCACCAGCATCCCGGGCGTCTATGCGATCGGCGACGGCGCCGCCATCGGCGGGGTCGAGAACGCGCTTGCCGAAGGGACGATCGTCGCGGCATCGATCCTGCGCCGGCTCGGACGGCCGACGCCCGCCGGGCTCGTCGACCGGGCGACCGGCGCCCGCCGCCGCAAGACGCGCCGCACGCGCTTCCGTGCCGCGATCAACGGCTGGAGCGGACTGCGCGACGGCATTTTCACGCTCGCGGCGTTCGACACGATCGTCTGCCGCTGCGAGGGGGTGACACGCGCCGCGATCGAGAGCGCGGCCGCTTCCGGCTTCGACGAGCTGCGCGCCGCCAAGCTGCACAGCCGTGCCGGCATGGGGCTCTGCCAGGGCCGCGTCTGCGGAGACGCGGCCGCGCGGATCGTCGCCCATGCGGCCGGCGTCGCAGTCGAAGCCGCGGGCATGCCGAGGGCCCGGCTGCCGCTGCGGCCGGTTGCCTTTTCGAACGTCGCTGCGCCCAAATCTTGAGCCGCAGGCCCGCTTTTCTTTGCGCGCGGGCTGTGATCTTCTTGGCGCTTCCTTCCACCTCCGTCCGGGGGAGCCAGACATGCAGCCGCGGATGCACCACGGCGGATCGACCATTGCCGGCGTGGCCCTCGGCATCCTGATGCTGGAGACGCGCTTCCCGCGCGTGCTCGGCGATATCGGCAACGCGCGGACCTGGCCGTTCCCGGTGCTGTTCAAGGTCGTGCGCGGCGCATCGGTGCAGCGAGTCACCCAGGAGAAGGCCGCCGGGCTGCTCGATGCGTTCGCCGAAGCGACCGACGAGCTGGTGCGCGACGGCGCCGCGGGGATCACCACGTCCTGCGGCTTTCTGTCGCTGTTCCAGCGCCCGCTCGCCGAACGCTGCGGCGTGCCGATGGCGGTGTCGAGCCTGATCCAGATCCCCTTCGTCGAGCGCCTGATCCCGCCCGGCAAGCGCGTCGGCGTGCTCACCTTCTCGTCGGATTCGCTCACCCGCGACCATTTCGAATCGGTCGGCGTGCGCCCGGACGTTCCGTTCGTCGGCGTGCGCCGCGATTCGCAGTTCTTCAGGGTGATCCTCGACGGCGGGCTCGAAGCCGACCCCGCCGTGCTGCGCGACGACGTGCTCGAGGCGGCGGACCGGCTGGTCGCCGCCAACCGCGACCTCGGCGCGATCGTGCTCGAATGCACCAACATGGCGCCCTACGCCGCCGACATCCGCCGGCGCACCGGGCTGCCGGTGTTCGACATCTACAATTTCATCTGCTGGTTCCATGCCGGCCTCGCCCCGCGCGAATTCGGGCGCGAGGACGGCCGCTGGTAGAACGACAACCAAGAGCAGGAGACAAGGCCATGCAACGCAGGGAATTCCTGATCGGACTGGGCGCCGCGGGTATCGCGGCAACGGGCACGGCGCGGATCGCGTCGGCACAGCAGGCGGTGAACCTCGAATGGACCGCCGGCGCGCTCGGCGGCGGCTGGTACACCCAGGCCACGGGCATCGCCAACATGCTGATGGAGTTCAACCAGGGCATGCGCATCCGCGTCGTGCCCGGCGGCGGCGCCGACAACCCGAAGCGCCTGCAGCAGGGCCTGCAGCAGATGGGCTTCGGCCTCGACTTCCTGTCGCGCGCGGCGTGGAACGGCGAGGATCCCTATGCCGGCGTCCGCCACGACAAGCTGCGGACCCTCGGCACCGGCATGTCGCCGACGCCCTATCACTTCATCCGCGCCGAAGGCCACAATCACGGCCTCAAGGAGGCGCTGCAGTCGCGCGGGCTCAAGATCGCGCTGCCGACCCGCGCCTCGTCGGAGGAGATCACGTTCCAGCGCGTGATGCAGTTCTACGGCACGTCGTACGAGAAGCTGCGCGCCGAAGGCGGCCGCGTGATCAACGCGACCTACACCGACATGGTCAACGCCTTCGCCGACGGCCAGGTCGACTATCTGTTCCTTGCCCTCGGCCTGCCCGGCGCCGCGGTGACCGAAATCGCCCAGGGCCGGCGCAACGCGACGCTCGCCGCCTTCCCGCAGGACGTCGTGCAGCACCTGCAACGCACCTTCGGCTACAGCGTCGCCACGATCCC
>JAEUKZ010000013.1 GCA_016793045.1 Alphaproteobacteria bacterium | reverse complement strand
ACTGCGGGCAAGCTGCGTGCCCTCATCGAGGCCGGCGGCGCCGCGATCGAGGGGCCGTTCGACGGCGAGGAATCGATCACGCTGATGGCCGATCTCGATGCCGGCGCCACCGGAACGATGCCGAGCGCGCTCCTGCCGGACCTCATCCAACCGGTTGTCGCCCATCATCGTGCCGGCCGGCGTGCGGAAGCCGCGCGGGCCTATGCGCGCATCCTGCCGCTGATCAATTTCGAGAACCGGCAATGCGGTTTGCGCGCAACCAAGACGGTGATGGCCGAAGGCGGCGTGATCAAGAGCGATGCGGTCCGCCATCCGCTCGAGGCACTGCATCCCGCCACACGCGCCGGCCTGCTCGAACTCGCACGCGAGGTCAATCCGCTCGCGCTGCGCTGGGGCCGCTAGCGATCAGCGGGCGGCTGCGTCTCCGCTGCAAGCCACCGCAGGTAGTCGGGGTTCCCGTCGTCGATCGGCAGTGCGACGACCCCGGGCACTTCGTAGCTGTGAAGCTCCTTGACGCGTGCGATTGCCGCTGCGGCGCATTCCGCGCGCGTCTTGGCGATGACGACGACTTCGCGGGCATGCTCGACCTTGCCGCGCCAACGGTAGATCGAGGCCACCGCGGGCAGAATATTCGCGCATGCCGCAAGCCGTTCAACGACGAGTGCCTCGGCAATCCGCTCCGCTTCAGTCGCATTCGCCGCGGTCACATAGAGCATCCTGAATTCCATGGCCCTTCCCGACATGTCGCGGTATTAACCGCGCGCTAACCATACCGCGGCGAAGCTCGCCCGTCGCGACCGTCTACGATCCGTGATAGTTTAGTCAAAGACGAAGCGACGGCCGATCAACCGAGAGTCCGGATCACCCGATGCCCAACGGCTCCGAACCCATTCCGTTCCGTCCGCGTCACGTCAGCCCTCGCCTGCAGGGGCCGCCGCCGCGCCCGAAGCGTCATCCGCGCGGCCTGCCGCCGGCGCCCGGCGAGCCCACCGACGTCCAGCGCACCTGGCTCCGGCGCGGCCTCGTGCAGCCCGGCGGCAAGCTTCCGCTGTTCGACGAGTCCGGAACGCGCATCGACGCCCGCACCGTTCGGAGCTGCATCGAGAACGGCTGGGCCGAGCCGTGGTTCGCCAATCCGCTCAAGGCAGACTGGCTGATCTGCCGTCTCACCGACAAGGGGCGCGCGCTCGTCACCGCGGTCGGCGATTGAGCGCACCGCCACCGCCTGCAGGCGGTATCGTCGGCAAGATTGCGACCTGCTTCCTTCCCTTCGCGGCCGGTTACTTTCTCAGCTACCTCTATCGGACGGTCAACGCAGTCATCGCCCCGAATCTCGACGCGGCGTTCACGCTCGACGCGAGCGCGCTCGGCCTCCTGACGAGTGCGTATTTCTTCGGCTTCTCGCTCGTCCAGCTGCCGCTCGGCGCTGCCCTCGACCGCCTCGGGCCGCGCAGGACCAATGCGGCACTGCTGCTGATCGCCGCAATCGGCGCCGTCGTCTTCGCTGCGGCACCCAATCTTGCGACGCTCGCCGCCGGACGTCTCCTGATCGGCGTCGGCGTGTCCATGTGCCTGATGGCCGCATTCAAGGCGAACAGCCAGTTCTGGCCACGCGAACGCCTGCCGCTTGCCAATGGCGTGCTGATGGCGTTCGGCGGACTCGGATCCGCGGTCGCGACGCTGCCCGTCGAGTGGCTCCTCCACGTCATGAACTGGCGCGGCGTCTTCGTCCTCATCGCGCTTGTTACCGTGGCAGTGTCGATCTATCTCGTCGTAGCGGTTCCGGAGCGCGCCACGCCGAGCGCCGCAACCTGGCGCGACGAGATCACCTACGCCCGCGAGATCTTCAGTTCCCCGGACTTTTGGCGGATCGCGCCAAGCATGGTCGCCGCCCAGTCGACCTATATCTCATACGTCTCGCTGTGGATCGGTCCGTGGCTCCGCGACGTTGCAGGCCACGATCGCGCGACAGCTGCTGGCCTGCTCGCCATCATCACGACGGCATTCATGCTCGGATCCGCACTGCAAGGCCTCGTCGGCGATCGCGCCATGCGCCGGGGCATTCCGCTTACCAGTGTTCTCGCCGGCTACGCGGTGTGCTTTCTCGTCGTCGAAGTTCCACTGATCTTCGGCGTGACCGCAGCCTCGACCGCGACCTGGTCGCTGTTCGCGCTTCTTGGCGCCGGCTCGACTCTCGGCTATGCAATTCTTCAGCATCAATTCCCGCCGAGCCTCGCGGGCCGCGTCAGCTGTTGCATGAATCTACTGATCTTCGTGATGGCATTCTTCGTGCAGTGGGGTATCGGGGTCGTGATCGATCTCGCCGGCCCGACGACGCCGGCGCGTGGCCACTCGATCGCACTGGCGATCCTAGCGACCGCACAGGTTGCCGCGCTTGTCTGGCTGCTTTCGCGGAGACCCGCGACATGACCGTTGCACGTCGAGCGTTTGCTGTCGCGTGCGTCGCCATCGCGCTCCCCCGCGTGGCGGCCGCGCATGCCGTGATTACCTCTGCTCAACCCGAACACGGTTCGACGATCCGCCCCGGCGCGGTCGCCATCACACTCAGCTACAACGCCCGCATCGATCGCGCGCGGTCGCAGCTCACCCTCATGAGCCCCGCGGGACACGCGACGGCGCTGCGGTTGCGCGAGGACAGCACGGTGTCCGTCCTGCGAGCCGATGCAACGGTGGACCAGCCGGGCCAGTGGCGCCTTCGCTGGCAGGTGCTTGCCGCCGACGGTCACATCACGCGCGGCGACATTCTCTTCAGGGTGGCGGCGTCGTGAGTCTTCTTCTTGACGTATTCGGCTTTCTCGACGTGCTCCTGCGCGGCGCCAGCAACGTCTTGCAGGCGTTCACGATCGGCGGGGTGATCTATCTCGTCGCGGTGATCGCCCCGATCGAACGGCAGGCGCCCGGCTTGGCGCGCTCCGTGTGCAGCGGCATCGCCTGGTCGGCGGGTCTGCTCGCCGGTGTCGAAGCGGTGATCCTGACGCTCAAGGGGGCCGTCCTGATGGGCACCCTCGACATTGCGATCGACGATGCCGCCGGCGCCGGCTTCGCGCTTGCCGGCACGATACGCGGCGTGGCCGCAGCGACGATTGCACTGCTCGCGGCGTCCACCGCCCCGCGTCGAAGCCTCATGCTGCTGGCAAGCGCGGCCATGGTCGCCGCGGTCGTTGTTCTCAACAATCATGCGGCCGGGCGACTTGACAATCGCGCGCCGCTGATGGCGGCCGCGGCCTTGCATCAGCTCGCGGCAGCGGCCTGGATCGGCGGCATCCCCTATTTCCTGGCGACGCTCGCCCGGTTGCCCGGCCGTGCCGAATGGCCCGAGACCGCGCGCCGTTTTTCCACCGTCTGCATGTTTGCGGTCGCCGGCCTGCTCGCCGCCGGGCTGTTCAAGAGCTGGTTCTATATCGGCAGCCCCGACGCGATCTGGGGCACGTCCTACGGCGCGATGACCAGCACGAAGGCGCTGCTTTTCGCCGTGCTGGTGACACTGGGTGCGTTCAACTTCATCTCATTGCGCCGCGCGGCCGGCGCGCCTGCGACGACGCACATGGTCACGCGGCGTGCGGAGGTCGAACTGGCGCTCGGAATCGCCGTGTTCTTCGCCGCCGCATCGATGACGTCGCTGCCGCCCGCGGTCGACCTTCCCAACGATCGCGCGACCTGGGCGGAAATAGCGGACCGGATGGCGCCGCAATGGCCGCGCCTGAGCAGCCCGAGCCATGCGGCGTTGTCGATCCCGGCGATTCAGGCACGCCTCGACGCCGAAGCCGCCGCGGCCGGCCAGCCGGCGCCGCGCGCCTATATCCCCGGGGGTGGCGAACCCACGCCCCGCAATGCCGAGGACATAGCCTGGTCGGAATACAACCACCACTGGGCGGGCATGTTCGTGCTTGCGATCGGCATTCTGTCGCTGATCGAGCGGACCGGCCGCGCTCGCTGGGCGCGCTCTTGGCCCCTGCTGTTCATCGGCCTCTCGATCTTCCTGCTGATCCGGTCGGATCCGCGCGCGTGGCCGCTGGGTGATATCGGCTTCTTCGAGGTCATGCGTGATCCCGAAGCGCTGCAGCACCGGATCTTCATCCTCCTCATCGCGGCCTTCGGCATCTTCGAATGGTCGGTGCGCGTGGGCCGGATCACCAATCCTCGCGCGGCCCTGGTCTTCCCGGCAGTATCGATGCTCGGCGCCGGCCTCCTCCTCGCCCATTCGCACGCGCTCGCCAACGTCAAGGAGGAGCTGCTGATCGAGCTCACCCATCTGCCGATCGCCCTGCTCGGCCTTGCGACCGGAGCGGCGCGCTGGTTCGAGCTGCGCGTGCCTCCGGCGCAGCGCGCCGTACCGGCAATGATCTGGCCGATCTGCTTCGTCGGCGTCGGCCTTCTGCTGATGACCTATCGAGAGGTCTGAGGCATGCGTGGGTTGTTCGCCGCGATCACCATCGCGATTCTGGCCATCGCGCAAGCCAATGCCCAGCCGACGACCACGCGCGTGCGCGGCCAGGTCACGCAGATCGAGCCGAGCACGATCGTCGTCAGCACCCGCGAGGGCGGGCCGTTGCGGGTCGCGCTGGCGGACAACTACAGCGTCTACGAACTCGCGAGGGCATCTTCCGATGAATTGGCGATCGGGCGCTATGTCGGTGTGGTCGGAGAGCGCCGGATCGACGGACGCATCGATGCTCTCGCGGTGATCCTCTTTCCCGAGTCATTGCGCGGCTCGGCGGAGGGGCCGCGCCCGTGGGATCTGACGCCGCGCAGTACCATGACGAGCGCGACCATCTCCGCGGTCTCGACCGGGTTGGCCGGCCGGCAGATCACCATAGCTTTTCGCGGTGGCGAGGCGATCGTCGCCCTCGACCAGCGCGTTCCCGTGGTCGAGTTGTTCCCGGCACCGCGCCATCTGCTCAGCAACGGAGCCAATGTCTACATCACCGCCGCGCAGATGCCCGACGGGACTGTGACCGGCGCGCGCATCCTGGTGGGCCGCGAGGGCCTCATTCCCCCGCTCTGAGAGCACCCGCTGCCTACTCAGGCGGGAACACGGCGCGGGATCGCCCGCTTGAACATCAGTATCGTCATCGTCGCCATCGCGACCATCACCGCGTTGGCGATGAAAATTCCCGCCGGCATCTCGCGGTCAATCAGCACGCCGAAGATAAGCGGCGCGATGCACGACCCGAGATCGAGCCCTGAATAGACGAAGCCGAAGATCCGGCCCGCCGCGGCGGGTGGGGAGATCGACCGCACGAGCATATCGCGCGACGGCGCCGTCGAGCCGGCGAAGAATCCGGCGAGAGCCAGCGTGGTCAACGTTCCGGTGAAGCCGAAACCGGCGGTCGCCGTGATGACCATCAGCGCGGCGGCCAGGCTGAGGCCGGCGATCGCGACGACGTCGTGGCGCGCCGTGCGGTCCGCGATAACGCCGCCGACCAGTGTTCCGGCCGCGCTGCCCACGATATAAATCGTGACTGCCCCGGTAGCGACGGCGAGCGGCACTGCATAGAGGGTCACCATCGCGACGGTCGCGAAGTTCTGCACGCCGATGCCGGCGCCCGCCATTAGCGCGAAGTAGAGGAAAGCCGACACGACCACCGGATTGGCGATCACCGACCAATACGACGTCCGCACGCCGTCGCTGTCCTTGGCGCGTGCGCGGTGGGCATCGAGATCGGCACGATACCACCACAGGATCGCCGCACCGATCAGGCCGATCGCCCCCGAGACCAAGAGCGCGACGCGCCAGTTGGCGAGCAGCGCAACGCTGCCGATGACGAATGGCGAGAGCGCGTAGCCCAACGTCCCGCACGTCGCATGTGCGCTATACGCCCGCCCCATGATCCGGGACGACACCTGGGTGCTGAGGATCGCGAGGTCGGCGGGATGAAACACGCTGTTACCGAGCCCGGCAACGACGGCGACAGGAACGAGCATCCAATACGAAGTCGCGAAGGCCGCGCAGGTCATCGCCCCGGCGAGCAGGGCCACACCGGCGATGAGGACCCGCCCGGCGCCGAAGCGGTCGACGAGCGTCCCGGCAAAGACCTGGCAGATGCCGGAAATCGCATAGAACGCGGTTGTGATCGCGCCCAAGGCGACGTAGCTGACCGCAAACTCCTCGCGCAGGATCGGAAAGAGCGGGGCCAACGCCAGCTGGAAGAAGTGGCTCAGGAGATGCGCGCCGCTGACGAGGCCGACGACGCGGATGTCGCGGGCGAGAGATGCAGGCTTGGGCTCCATCGTGTTAGTGTACTGCCCGCTGCGGTTGGCGGGGCACGCCGAAATTGCAGACCAAGTCTGCGACGATGCGGTCGCGCCGTGACCGAGGTCACGGTCTCGGGACCGATCCGTTGCGGCATTGCGCCGATTCCGCCAGCGTTGTAAAGCGTCTGCACTGATTTGCCTGCCCGGGGAGAACGCGTCATGGATCTCGCACGCCGTCTTCGTTTTGCGTCCGTCGCGATCGCGGTCGGAATCTCCGGCACCGCCATCGCCCAGACGCCAGCGACGCCTCCTCCGGCTGGCGCCGCCGCTGCCCAGCCCGCCGAACAGCCCGAAGCGCCGCCCGAGAAGCGCTTCGCAGTAATCGTCAGCAACACCCAGTACCGCAGCTTGCGCCCGGTGCCGAGCGCCGGCGTGAGCGGCCGGCGGATGGCCGAAGCGCTGCGGCGCGCTGGCTTCGAGGTGGAGGAGCTCAGCGATCTCACGCGGAGCGCGTTCGAGACCGCAATCCGCCAACTCGGCACGCGGCTCGCCGGCGCACAGGTGAGCGCGTTCTACTATGCTGGCCGTGCCGGTCGCAGCGGGCCTCTCGGCGGCCTCTGCATGGAACCGGTCGACGCCCCGGCGCGCGAGATCGACGATATGCCGTTCGAGTGCATTCCGGTGGGCGCGGTCATGCGTCAGCTCGAGCGCGCCACGCCGACCAGTCTGGTGTTCTGGGATTCCGAATTGCCGCCGCGCGGCCCGGGCGGCACGGGCGCTGCGGCCGGCCGCGGACGTTCGATGATCGCGACCGGCAGCGTGTTCGTCTATGGCGCCCAGCGAGGCGAGGTGATCATCAATCCGGACGCCAGCGAGCAGGTCAGCCCATTCGCCGACGCGCTCGCCAACGCGATCGCGGTTCCGGGCGCCGACCTTCTCGATGCGCTGCGCCAGGTCCGGCGCGACGTCCGCGCGGCAACCAACGGCGCGCAAAGCCCTTGGTTCCGCTATGGCATAGATGACGAATTGGTCCTCGTCCCGCGGCCAGTGCCACAGACGGCAGCGGAGGATCCGAACGCTCGCGCCGCCGGCTTCTCGCTGTCGTGGCAGACCCGCACGCCGCCTCCCGATCCGGCTGCACTCGAACTGGCGGCATGGAACTCGGTCATCTCGATGCGCAGCGACAATGCTCGCCGCGCCGGCCTCATGGACTTCCTGCAGCGCTTCCCGAGCGGGCAGTACGCCAGTCTGGCCCGGATCAACCTCGAAGACCTCGATCGTCCGGCCGCCCCTACGGCGAGCCAGCCGCCCGATCCGCTGACGATCGAACTGGCGGAATGGACCTCGGTGCAGTCCTTCTCCGGTGGTCCGCAGCGCCGCGCCGCACTGCTCGGATATCTCCAGCGGTACCCAACCGGGCGGTTCGCCCCCCTGGCACGGTTGCAGCTGGCTGAAATGAACGAGCCTGCTCCACCGGCGCCCGCCCCCGCGACCGCCCAACCCGCGCAGTCCGCGCCCACGCCGCCCGCCAGCCCGACCGCCGCACCTGCCGCGGCGGCCGCGCCCACGGCAGCCCAGCAGGCTGCCGCAGGCCAGCCGGGACAACGCTATATGGTCGTCCGCCGCGCCAATTTGCGTGCCGAAGGGAATCAGGATTCCCGCCTCATCCGCGGCCTCGAACCGTTCACCACCGTCATCCTGCGCGGCCGGTACATTCGCGACCAGTGGGTCGAGGTGCAGGTCGGCAACGAACGCGGCTATCTCGTCGCCAACATGATCAAAGACGTCCGCGAGGCCGAGGAAGAGGAATGGGCGCGGATAAGGGACAGCCGCGATCGCGCGACGTTCGAGGTCTTCCTGCGCCGTTTCCCGAACGGCTACTTCGTCAACGAGGCGACCCGCCGCCGCGACCAGCTTGCCCGCGCGACGCCGCGCCAGGACACCCAGCAGGGCGATTGAGGCGCCACACGCCCGCCACGGTTAACCTGGGCTTAACCATGGCGGGACGAGTGTAACGGATGCGCGTTGCCGGCTGGCGACGTGACGGTGGCGGCGATTCTGCATCTGAGGGCTGCGGGACCATGGCGAAGGACGTGCATCTGAAGCGGGCGATCGTCCATGTCGCCGACGCGATCTCGAAGGTCGCTCAGGCCGCGGCGCTGATCGATGCCCGCCACCCCGGCCGCGTCCAGTCACTGGTCGGCATGACTTTGACATGGCAAAACCCGACCGACGCCCTGATCCAGGCGGAGACGGCGCTGCGCCGCGCACTCGCCGAACTCGAGGTGGCCGATGACTGACACGAGTTTCCGCGATCTCGACCAGCGTATCGAAAACATGCTGCGGCCCCGCGCCGGCGGCGCTTCGGCGCGGATTGCGGAACCGCTGGAGAGCGATGCAGCAGCACCGGGTGACCAGCTCTCGCACCGTATCGCGCGGCTGGAGGCGGAGGTGGCCGACCTCCGCGCGACGATGCATCGTCTCGAACCGAAGCTCGACGTCGTCGCCGGCTTCGTGCAGACCGGCGCCGCCCACCTCGTCAGCAACGCAGAACTCGCCGCGACCGAAGGACGGATCCGCGAGAAGCTCGCCGAAAAGCCAGGCTTTGCTTATATGTGGCTCGTGGTCGCCTTGCTGACCGGCGCGATCGTCGCCGCCTTTGCCACCGGCATTGCGGTGCTCCACATCGTCCGCTGAAGCGGCCGCACCTTCGGCGACGATTGCGGAAGCCGCAGAGGTCGGCCGAGCGCAGCCCGCATCGGATCTCGCGCGGCACGACTGCGGCGCTTCCGCCGGGTGGTTTCCGCCGTTTCCCCCATTGATATAGGATAATTGCCCAGCAAGACCGATCTCGCATGGTTGGTTCGTTGGACAAGGCGACAAAATCTCCCGAACCGCGCTCGCTGGCATGCAGGCTGTCCCTCCCCTGATCGTCGACGCCGACAGAGTGCGCCTGTCCGCCCGCCCGACGGGAGTGGGCGCCGCACTAGTCGCGATCGTGGTGGTTGCGGCACTGCAGATCGGCAGCGCGGCTGCCCAGCGCCACATCCAGAGCGATCCCGCCGCCTTCATCGCGACCCTGCGCACGGACATTCTTGCGGCGAGTGCCCCCGGCCAACCAAGCGACGAG
>JAEUKZ010000447.1 GCA_016793045.1 Alphaproteobacteria bacterium | reverse complement strand
CTCGCCCGGGAAGGCGCGGTTGAAATTGCCCTCGTCGATCGGCGAGACGCGCGTGCCCGCCATCGCCGCGGGAAAGTTGGCCGCCGGCATGATGATGACGCGACCCTTGATGTGCGACGGCTGGATCTCGCGGATCAGGTTTGAGAGCGCGATCTGGCCCTCGTACTCGTCGCCGTGGTTGCCCGCCATGAACATCACCGTCGGCCCGGCGCCGTTGCGGATGCAGGCGATCGGCACGGCGATGTTGCCGTAGGCCGAACGCGTGACCGAATGCGGCAGGTACAGCCAGTCGACCTGCTTGCCGTCCTTGTCGTAGTTGACGTCGGTGAACATGCGCGTGCGCGCGGTCGTCGTCGCCATCGGGCGTCCTCTCAGCCTTGTTGAATCTTCATACGGGGATCGAACACGTCGCGCAGGCCGTCGCCGAGCAGGTTGAGGCCGAGCACGGTGATCGCGATCGCGATGCCGGGGAACAGCGTGATCCAGTACGCCTCGCGGATGAAATCGCGGCCCTCGGCGATGACGTTGCCCCAGGTCGGCGTCGGCGGCGGCGGGCCCATGCCGAGGAAGCTCAGCACCGCCTCGGAGATCACCGCGTAGGCGAACACGAAGGTCAGCTGCACGATCAGCGGCGCCATGCAGTTCGGCAGCACGTGCTTGGCGAGGATGCGGCCGTGGCCGGCGCCGACGGTGCGCGCGGCCTGGACGTAGTCCATCTCGCGCACGACGAGGACCGAGCCGCGCACGATGCGCGCGGTGCGCGGCACGTAGACGAAGGCCAGCGCGATGACGATGTTGAACTTCGACGGACCCAGCGCCGCGGTGATCGCGATCGCCAGCATGATCGAAGGGAACGCCATCAGCGCGTCCATCGTGCGCATCACCCATTCGTCGAGCCGTCTGAAGTAGCCCGCTGCGGCGCCGGCCGCGGTGCCGCAGATCGCCGTGACGACGACCGTGTAGAAGCCGATCTCGAGCGACACGCGGCTGCCGTAGATGACGCGGGTGAACACGTCGCGGCCGAAATTGTCGGTGCCGAAGAAGTTGGCCGCCGACGGCCCGCGGAAGCGCTCGCGCGCGCGGATGCGCGTCGGGTCGTGGGTCGCCAGCAGGTCGGCGAAGACGGCAACCGCGACCATGGCGCCGAACAGCACGATGCCGGTGACGAACAGCCGGTGGCTGAACAGGCGGCGCAAGGTCGACGGCCCGCCGGGGCGTGCCGCACCGGCGGTGGCGATGGCGGCGGCGTCGGCCATCGCCCTCAATCCTCGCGCAGGCGCGGGTCGATCAGCGCGTAGAGCACGTCGACCGCGAGATTGACGAAGACGAACATCGCCGCCGTGACGAGCAGCCCGCCCTGGATCACCGGATAGTCGCGGCTGAGGATCGAGGTCGCGAGCAGCCGGCCGAGTCCGGGCAGCGAATAGACCGTCTCGATCACCACCGAGCCCGAGAGCAGCAGGCTGAAGACGATGCCGATCACGGTGATCACCGGCACGAGTGCGTTCTTGAGCGCATGCTTGCCGACGACGTAGATCCGCGCGAGGCCCTTGGCGCGCGCGGTGCGGATGTAGTCCTGGCGCAGCACCTCGAGCATCGCCGAGCGGGTGATGCGCGCGAGCAGCCCGACCTGCAGCATGGCGAGCGAGAAGGACGGCAGGATCAGGCTCTTGAACCAGGGCCACAGCCCGTCCGCGACCGGCACGTAGCCGCCGGCCGGCAGCAGGTCGAGCACGACCGAGAACAGCACGATCAGCATCAGGCCGAGCCAGAAATTCGGCAGCGACACGCCGGCGAGCGCGATCGTCATGACCGCCTGGTCCATCCAGGAGTTCTGCTTGAGCGCCGCGAAGACGCCGGCCGGCACCGCGATCGCGAGCGTGACGATGAAGCCGAACAGCGCCAGCGCGAGGGTGATGCCCAGGCGTTCGCTGATCGCCTGCCCGACCGAGCGGCCGAGCAGGATCGAACGGCCGAGATCGCCCTGGAAGAGGTTGCCGTACCAGATCACGAGCTGGTCGAGGAACGGCCTGTTGAGCCCGAGCGCCTGGCGCATCTCCTCGACCTCGCGCGCAGTCGCCTGCGGCCCGGCCATGATGGAGGCCGGATCGCCCGGCACCATCTGCATGATGCTGAACGACACCAGCGAGACGATCAGCAGCACCGGGATCGAGTTGACGAGCCGGACGACGATGAAGCGGGCCATCAATCAGACCACAGAGGCACCGAGGCACAGAGTGGAGAGACCGTGCCGGGCTGCGCCCGGCACCAATGCATTTCTCCGCGCCTCTGTGCCTCCGCGGTTCATTCCCTTCAGCCCTCGAGCCACACGTTCCAGAAGCGCGGGATGCGATAGGGCCGGAAGCCCTTCACGGTCGAGCGCGCGGCCTGGACCTTGGTGAGATCGCCGAACTTGATGAAGTGGACGTGCTCATAGGCGCGCCGCTGGAAGCGGCCGAACGCCGCGATCCGCTCGCGTTCGGTCGGCAGCGTGCGCATCTCGTTGTAGAACCCGTCGAGCACCGGATCGGGCTCGAAGGCCTGGTTCTGCGGGCTGACGAGATTGACGTAGGCCGCGAACGGGCCGACCGCCGGACCGGTGCCCTGGCCGGTAAACCACAGGTTCCAGGCTTCGCGGTTGCGCTGGTTGGCCTGCGCGGTCGGCCAGTCGAACACGTCCATGCGCACGGTCATGCCGATCTCGCGGAGCTGTTCGGTCACCGACACGCCGGCGTTGTACATGCTCTGGAACGTGGAGTTCGTGAGCAGGACGAGCTGCTCGCCGCGATACCCCGCCTCGCGCAGCAAGGCGCGCGCGCGATCCTTGTTGTTGACGTTGTAGAACTCCTGCCCGTCGGTCACGTAGTACGGATTGCCCGGATACTGGAAGCCGGGCTGGAGATCGAACTGGCCGTCGGCGGCGACGGTCATGATCTCTTCCATGTCGAGCCCGGTCTGGATCGCGCGGCGCACCAGCAGATTGTTGGTCGGCGCCTTGACGTGGTTCATCCACGCGTCCTGCTGCCAGAAGAAGCGCAGCGGGTGGATCTGGATCGCGGTATTGTTGCGCAGCCGTTCCGCCGCCCGGGCCGGAATGTCCTCGACGGCGTGGAACTGCCCCGTCTCGAGGCCGGCGACGCGGCCGCCCGGCTCGCGCACGTAGCGGAATTCGATCGTGTCGACATGGGCGGTCTTGTTGCCGCCGAAGCCGTTGGTGCCCGGGTAGCGCGTGTCGGCGGTGTAGCCGTCGTAGCGGCGCAGGCGCACGTGGCTGTCGGGCACCCACTCGCCGAACTGGTAAGGGCCGGTGCCGATCGGATCGATGCGGTTGCCTTCCTTGCCCATCTCCTCAGAGGGATGGATCGTGACCGGCACCGCGAACTGGCTGAGCTCGTCGATGAAGACCGGCACGCGCTGGCGCAGCACGATGGTGAACGTGGCGGGATCGGGCGCCGTCATCGACGCGACCGGCCCGAGGATCGAACGCGACAGGCCGATGCGCTGATAGCGCTGGTACGACGCCAGCACGTCGGCCGACGTCATCGTCTTGCCGTTGTGGAACTTGATGCCCTGGCGCAGCTTGAACGTATAGGTGAGGCCGTCCGGGCTCTCGGTGTAGCTTTCCGCGAGCTCGGGAATGACCTCGTTGTTCTCGCCGCGGGTGACGAGCTGCTCGTACATGTGCATCGCGATGTTGCGCGTCGCGATGGTGGTCGAGAAATGCATGTCCATCGTCGGCGGCTGGGCCTCCGCCGCGAACACGATGTTGCCGCCGCGGCGCTGGGCCTGGGCCGGCGACGAACCGGGGCCGGCTGCGAGACCGGCCGCGAGACCGGCGCCGGCCGCGAGACCGCCGAACTGACGACGCGTGATGCGAGGGCTCATGGCTTCTGTCTCCCTGTCTTTTGTTTCGATCGAAAACCGAAGGACGATGGGCGGGGGCTCACTCGGCGGCGGCGCGCTGGCGGCCCCAGATCGGCAGTCGCCACGACGCGTAGTCGGCAGTGCGGCCGTAGACGACATCGAAATAGCGCTGCTGCACCTTGCGCGTGATCGCGCCCGGCTTGCCCGACCCGATCGCGAGCTTGTCGAGCGCCACGATCGGCAGCACCTCGTAGCCGGTGCCGCACCAGAACGCCTCGTCGCCCGCGTAGATCTCCGTGCGGTCGAGCGGCCGCTCGACGACGGTGAGCCCGAGATCGCGCCGCGCGATCTCGATCACCGTGTCGCGGGTGATGCTCTCGAGAATGCCGCTGGTGACGTCGGGCGTGATGAGCTGACCGTTGCGGACCAGGAAGAAGCACGCGCCCGAGCCTTCGGACACGCGCCCGTCCGGATTCATGATCAGGACACCGTCGTAGCCGTGGCGCTTCGCCTCCAGCTCCGCGGCGCGGTTGTTGATGTAGTTGGCGGTCGCCTTGACCCGCGGCGGCAGCGCATTGTCGGTGATGCGCGTATAGGACGAAACGACGATGCTCATGCCGTCGTCGACGAAGCGCGAGGGCTTGCGCGGCACGGCGCCGCACACGAGGCCGATCGGCCCGCAGCCCGTCAGCTCGTCGTCGCTGTCGATGTAGGCGATGATGCGGATGTGGATGTTCTCGCGAACTTCGTTGGCGCGGATCATCCTCAAGATGCAGTCCGACATGTGGTCGACCGAGAAGATCTCGTCGAAGCGCAGCACCTTCATGCCGAAGCGCAGCCGCTCCATGTGTTCCGTGAGACGGAACAGGAAGAGTTCCTGCTGATCGGCGTTCCAGTACGCGCGCAGGCCCTCGAAAACGCCCCCGCCGTATTTCAGGCCGCCCGCGAAAGCGTGGACTTTGCAGTCCTCGTAGGCGACGATCTTGCCGTTGAGGCACATTTTGGGGAGCGTTGGCATGAGAGACCTCCGGAAGCGGACGGCGCGCAGATGAAACGGGCGACGGCGGACGACGCAGTTTCGATGACACTCGTGCTCTTTGCAAGGCTGCCCTTGGGATGATCGGGAACATGGCTGCCCCGCTGCTGCGCGTGCGCAATCTCGTGACGCGCTTTTCCGGAACGCCGGTGGTCGACCGCGTCAGCTTCGATCTCGCGCCGGGCGAGACGCTGGGCATCGTCGGCGAGTCCGGATCGGGCAAGAGCGTGACGGCGCTGTCGCTGATGCGTCTCATCGATCCGCCCGGCAGCGTCGCGGCCGAAGAGCTGAGCTTCGAGGGCGAGCCGCTGCTCGCCAAGAGCGAGGCGGAGATGCGGCGAATCCGCGGCGAACGCGTCGCGATGATCTTCCAGGAGCCGATGACCAGCCTCAATCCGCTGTTCACGGTCGGCGACCAGATCGGCGAGACGCTGCGCCACCACCAGGGACTCGGCCGCGCGGAGGCGCGCCGCAAGGCGATCGAACTCCTGAAGCACGTCGAGATCCCGTCGGCGGAACGCCGCATCGACGACTATCCGCACAGGATGTCGGGCGGCATGCGCCAGCGCGTGATGATCGCGATGGCGCTCGCCTGCCGGCCGCGCGTACTGCTCGCCGACGAGCCGACCACCGCGCTCGACGCGACGATCCAGGCGCAGATCCTCGACCTGCTGCGCGGGCTGCAGGCCGAGCTCGGCATGGCGGTCATCCTGATCACGCACGATCTCGGCGTCGTCGCCGAGGTGGCCCACCGTGTGATGGTCATGTATGCCGGCCGCGTGGTCGAGACCGCGCCCGCCGAGGCGATCTTCAAGCGTCCCTTCCATCCCTACACCGAGGGCCTGCTCGCCTCGATCCCGCGCCTCGAAGGCCCGATCGAGCGCCTCGACGCCATCCCCGGCCAGGTGCCGATGCCCGAGGCGATGCCCGCGGGCTGCCGCTTCGCGCCGCGCTGCCGCTACACGGTCGATGCCTGCCGCGCCGCCTCGCCGCCGCTCGTCGCGCGCGGTCCCGACCGCTCCGCCGCCTGCATCCGGGTGCCGTCGTGATGACCTCCCACGCCGCACCGGCGTCGCTGTTGTTGGGATCAACCGCTGCGGAGCGCCAACCGTCATGAGCGCGCTGTTGGAGGTCACCGGACTGGTGAAGCATTTCCCGGCGGGGCGCGCCGGGCTGTTCGAGCGCACGGTGAGCGTGGTGCGCGCGGTCGACGGCGTCGACCTGCGCGTCGAGGCCGGCGAGACGCTGGCACTGGTCGGCGAGTCCGGTTGCGGCAAGTCGACCACCGGCCGGCTCATCCTCAGGCTGCTCGAACCCGACACCGGGACGATCGCCTACGCCGGCCGCGACCTGCGCGCCGAGACGCCCGAGCGCATGCGCGAACTCCGGCGCGAGTTGCAGATCATCTTCCAGGATCCCTTCGGCTCGCTCGATCCGCGCATGAGCGTCGGCCGCATCATCGCCGAGCCGATGGTCGTCCATGGCTGGGGCGATCGAGCCGCGCGCACCAAGCGCGTGAGCGAACTGCTCGCCCGCGTCGGCCTCGCGCCCGCGCATGCCGCGCGCCATCCGCACGAGTTCTCGGGCGGCCAGCGCCAGCGCATCGGCATCGCGCGCGCCCTCGCGCTCGACCCGAAGCTGATCGTCTGCGACGAGCCGGTCAGCGCGCTCGACGTCTCGATCCAGGCGCAGGTGCTCAACCTGATGCTCGATCTACAGCGCGAGCGCGGCCTCGGCTACATCTTCATCTCGCACAATCTCGCCGTCGTCCGGTACATGGCGAACCGCATCGCGGTGATGTACCTGGGCAAGATCGTCGAGGAAGCGCCGCGCGACGTCCTGTTCGCCAAGCCGCTGCACCCCTACACGCAGGCGCT
>JAEUKZ010000123.1 GCA_016793045.1 Alphaproteobacteria bacterium | reverse complement strand
CCAGCGCGGTCTCGACCGGCCGCAGGGCAGCGGAGCGGGCGGGACTATGCCCAAGCGATGCCAGTTTATCCAGCGAAATCGCGTCATTGACGCGGAACCGCCCGACCGCGAGGCGGCGCAGCGCGCTGACATGGCCGACCGCCCCGAGGGCCGCCGCAAGGTCGCGCGCCAGGCTGCGGACATAGGTGCCCTTGCCGCAGACGACCCGGAAGCTGGCGTGGTCCGTATCGTCGCAGGCGACCAGCTCCAGCGCCCTGATCTCGACTGATCGTGCTTTCAGTTCAACCACTTCGCCGGCACGCGCGCGGTCATAGGCGCGCTCGCCGGCGACCTTGATGGCCGAGAAGGCGGGCGGTGTCTGCTGAATCACCCCAAGGAAGCGCGGCAGCGCCGCCACGATCGCGGCGCGGTCCGGGCGGACATCGCTGGTCGCCGTAATCGGGCCCTCGGCGTCGTCGGTGGAGCGCGCCTCGCCCCAGCGGACGGTAAATTCGTACTCCTTGACCGCGTCCATCACGAAGGGCACCAGCTTCGTCGCCTCGCCGAGCGCGATCACCAGCACCCCGGTCGCCAGCGGGTCGAGCGTGCCGCCATGGCCCGCCTTGGCGGCCCCCAGCGCGCGGCGCACCTGTGCCATCGCCTGGGTCGAACCGAGGCCGAGCGGCTTGTCGAGCACGACGAAGCCGTCGATCGCCTCCCCTTTTCGTTTCACGGGATGCGCGCGATCAGGAATCGCGCGCGGGCTTGCGGCGGGCGCGCTTGGGCTTTTGCGGCGGCTCGAGGTCGCGGCGGACCTCGGGGCGCATCAGCACGTCGCTGATGCGGCCGGCGACCTCGAAGGAGGTGTCGGCCTGGAAATGCAGATCAGGGGCGTAGCGCAGGTCGACGAGGCGCGCGACCTCGCCGCGCAGATAGGGTCCGGCGCGCTTGAGCGCCTTGAGCACCGGCGCCATCTCGCCGCCGCCGAGCTGGGTCACGAACACCGTGGCGTGGCGCAGATCGGGGCTCATGCGGACTTCGCTGATCGTCAGCATCACCGCGGCGAGATCGGGATCGCGGATGTGGCCGCGCGCGAACACCTCGACGAGCGCATGGCGCACCGCCTCGCCGACGCGAAGCGGACGCTGCGAGGGACGTTCATCGCGCGCGCGCATGGTTCAGCTCCTCACGCGTTGCGCTTGCGCAGGTCGTCGAGATAGGCGAGCACCTCGGCGAGCGACGAGACGTCGGCATAGCGCCGGCCGACGTCGCGCAGGTTGTCGCGGTGCGGCCCCTCTTCGTGGTCGCCGACGCAGTCCTCCGGCACGATGGTGCGGAAGCCGTTCTGGAACGAATCGATCGTCGAGGCGCGGATGCAGCCCGAGGTGATGCAGCCCGTGACGATCACCGTGTCGACGCGCTCCTTGACGAAATAGGGCACGACCGGCGTCTGGAAGAAGATCGACGGACCGGACTTGCACACCACCACGTCGTAGTCCGGGTCGTGGATCGCGGGGTCGAGCTCGGTGCAGGGATGGCCGTGGATGAACTGCTCGCGCACCATGCCGACCTTCCAGTGCGGCATGTCGCGCACCGACTTGTAGGCGGTGTAGCAGCTCGCGACCGGGATGTTCTGCGCCCGCGCGACTTCAAGCAGCTTGGCCGTGTTGGCAAGCGCCTTCATCACCATCGGCGCGCCGCCGAGCGGATACTTCGCCTCGGTGAACGCCTTCTGGAAGTCGATCACGACGATGCCGGGACGCGCGCCGAAGCCGATGGTCTCGGCGCCGTAGGAGCGGGTCGCGTAGTCGGGGCTGGTGGCTGCCATTCGAAGTCCCCCCGCGGATGGGCCGTAGGGGCCGGCCTCCCGGCCGGCCCGGGCGGGCGCCCGGCCCCTACGCGAGATCGCGTTGCCCTACAGCGCGCGCTGGACGAGGTTCAGCGGGCTAAAGCGCCCGCTGGACCGATTCCACGTCGAAGCACTCGATGCGGTCGCCCTGGCGGATGTCCTGGTAGTTCTCGAACGCCATGCCGCATTCGTAGCCTTCCTGGACCTCGCGCACCTCGTCCTTGAAGCGGCGCAGCGTCTTGAGCGTGCCTTCGTGGATGACCACGTTGTCGCGCAGCAGGCGCACCTTGGCGCCGCGCTTGACCATGCCTTCGGTGACGCGGCAGCCCGCGACCTTGCCCGCCTTCGACACGTCGAAGACCTCGCGGATTTCGGCGTAGCCGAGGAAACGCTCGCGCAAGGTGGGCGCGAGCATGCCCGAGAGCGCCGCTTTGATGTCGTCGATGATGTCGTAGATGATCGAGTAGTAGCGGATCTCGACGCCATCGCGCCGCGCGATGTCGCGCGCCTGCGGCGAGGCGCGCACGTTGAAGCCGACGATCAGCCCGTTCGACGCCTTGGCGAGCGCCACGTCGCCCTCGGTGATCGCGCCGACCGCGCCGTGGAGCAGGCGCACCGCAACCTCCTCCGTGCCGATCTTGGCGAGCGTGCCGGTGATCGCCTCGAGCGAACCCTGCACGTCGGTCTTCACGACCACGCCGAGTTCCTTGACCGTGCCCTCGGTGATCTTGGTGAACATCTGCTCGAGCGTGCCGCGCGCGCCGGCGGCGTGACGCTCCGACAGCTTCTTGCGCTGGCGGAAGGCGGTGACCTCGCGCGCCCGCGCCTCGTCCTCGACCACCGACAGCTCGTCGCCGGCCGACGGCGTGCCGTTGAGGCCGAGCACCTCCACCGGCACCGACGGCCCGGCGGATTCGACCTGGCGGCCGTGGTCGTCGATCAGCGCGCGCACGCGGCCCCATTCGGCGCCGGCGACGAAGATGTCGCCCGCATGCAGCGTGCCCTTCTGGATCAGCACCGTCGCGACCGACCCGCGGCCGCGTTCCATCTTCGCCTCGACGACGATGCCCTGGGCGGTGCGGTCCGGGTTGGCCTTGAGGTCGAGCAGTTCGGCCTGCAGCAGGATCGTCTCCTCGAGCTTCTCGAGGCCGATCTTCTTGAGCGCCGAGACCTCGACCGCGAGCACGTCGCCGCCCATTTCCTCGAGCGCGATGCCGTGCTGGAGCAGGCCGCGGCGCACCTTGTCGGGATCGGCGTCGGGCTTGTCGATCTTGTTGATGGCGACGATCATCGGGACCTGCGCCGCCTTGGCGTGGTTGATCGCCTCCACGGTCTGCGGCTGGATGCCGTCGTCGGCCGCGACCACCAGGACCACGATGTCGGTGACCGACGCGCCGCGCGCGCGCATCGCCGTGAAGGCCTCGTGGCCGGGCGTGTCGAGGAAGGTGATCGTCTTGCCGGACTTCAGCAGCACGCGGTAGGCGCCGATGTGCTGCGTGATGCCGCCGGCCTCGTGCTTGGCGACGTCGGTGTCGCGCAGCGCGTCGAGCAGCGAGGTCTTGCCGTGGTCGACGTGGCCCATGATGGTGACCACGGGGGCGCGCGGCACCAGGCTCTCGTCGGTGTCGCTTTCGCCCGACAGGCCGACCTCGACGTCGGCTTCGGACACGCGCTTGAAGGTGTGGCCGAATTCGCCGACCACCAGCTCCGCCGTGTCGGCGTCGATGTTCTGGTTGATCGTCGCCATCACGCCCATCTTCATCAGCGCCTTGATGACGTCGGCGCCGCGTTCGGCCATGCGCGCGGCGAGTTCCTGCACGGTGATGACTTCGGGGATCACGACCTCGCGGCGGATCTTCTGCGCCGGGCCCTGGTCGACGAACATCCGGCGGCGCTCTTTTTCGCTCGCGCGCCGCATCGCCGCGAGCGAACGGGCGCGCATCGTGTCGTCGCCTTCGAGCGCGGCGGTGACGTTGACGCGGCCCGCACCCTGGCGACGGCCCATGTCGCGGCGCGGCCCGATCGTCGGGCGCTTGGGCGGCATCACCACGCCGGGGCGGCGCGGACGCGCGTCGCCGCGGTCTTCCTCCTCCGGCGCGACGGCGGCGAGCTTGGCGGCTGCCGACTGGCCCGAAACCTCGGCGGCCTTGCGGCGCTTGGCTTCGTCCTCGGCGGCCTTCTTGCGCGCTTCCTCTTCGGCCTTGCGCTTCGACTCTTCCTCGGCGAGGCGCTTGGCTTCGTCCTCGGCGCGGCGGCGGTCCTCTTCCTCCTGGCGGCGACGGTCCTCGTCGGCCTGGCGGCGGGCCTCGTCCTCGACGCGGCGCGCTTCGGCATCCTTGGCGCGCGCGGACTGGTCGCGGATCGCGCCCTGGAGGGCGCGCACGCGCGCGGCGCGCTCTTCCTCGGTCAGCGCGCGCAGGACCTGCGGGCGCTTGGGCAGATCGGTGCGCGGCTGCGGGCGCGGCGCTTCCGCCGGCGCCGGCGCGCGCGCTTCGACCGGGCGGGGCGCGGGGGCGGCAGGCGCCGGGGCCGGGCTGGGCGACGGCGCGGCCGCCGGGGCCGCTGCGCCGGACGGGCCGGGCACGCGCTTCTTGCGAACCTCGACCTGCACGGTCTTGGAACGGCCGTGCGAGAAGCTCTGGCGCACCTGGCCCGCATCGGAGCGCAGCTCGAGCCGCCCACCGGGGCGCGCGAGCCCCAGGCGCTTCTTGGCTTCGTCCTTGGTGTCGGTCGTATCGCTCATCGCCTGTCCAGTTCCGTGTCAGTTGCCCCGGCCGCATCCGGCCGGAACCCGGCGAGCCGCCGGCATTCGCGTTCAATCGTCTCGGCGAAGCGCCCGGGGGCGATCGCCACATGCACCACGACGTCGCGCCCGAAGGCCGACGCCAGCTCGAAGCCGGCCAGCGTGCGCAGCACCGGCCTGGCGCCGAGCGCGCCGGCGATGCGCCGCGGCGCATCGGCGCCGCAGTCGCGCGCCTCGAGCAGCAGCGCGGCGCGGCCTTCGCGCAGCGCCGCCTGAACCTTTTCGAACCCGGCGAGGGCGGCCCCGGCGCGGCGCGCCATCGCGACCTGCGCGATCACCCGCGCCGCCAGCAGCGACGCCACGCGCTCGGCAAGGTCGGCCGGCACCGCGACCTTCGCCCCGGCCGCGCGCGCGAAGGCATTCTTGGCGACCGCCTTGTCCAGCACGTCACGCTTCGCCTCGACCCAGATGCCGCGCCCCGGCAGCCGCTCGTCGATGTCGGGCACGATCGCGCCGTCCGGCCCCACGACGAAGCGCACCAGCCCGTCGCGCGGCTCCACGGCGCCGGTCACGACGCAGCGGCGCTCGCGCTCGCGTCGTGAAGGCGTCGGGACCGGCCCGGTCGGGGGCGCGGCGTCTATGGCGGCAGATCCGATCACGCCTGCTTCTGCTCCTCAGCGGGTTGTTCGTCGGCGAACCAGTGCGCGCGCGCCGCCATGATCATGGCGTTGGCGCTGTCGAGGTCGATGTCGTCGGCGCCCAGGATCTCGCGCAGCTCGTCGCCGGCAAGATCGCCGAGGTCGTCGAGCGTCTTGACGCCCTTCTCGCCGAGCTTGACCAGCCGCGCCGGGTTCATGCCCTCGATCGCCGCGACGTCTTCGGCGACGCCCAGTTCGTGGAAGCGCGAGGTCAGCTCCTCGTCGCGCTTCTCGACCCACGCCTCGGCGCGGGCCTTGAGTTCGTGCGCCACGCCGTCGTCGAAGCCTTCGATGGCCGAGAGCTCGTCGAGCGGCACGGCCGCGAGATCCTCGACCTTGCTGAAGCCTTCGGTGACGAGCAGGCCGGCGATGACCTCGTCCACGTCCAGCGCCTCGACGAACAGCGCCGAGCGGGTGCGGAATTCCTCCTGGCGGCGCTCCGATTCTTCCTTCTCGGTCAGGATGTCGATCGCCCAGCCGGTCAGCATCGACGCGAGGCGGACGTTCTGGCCGCGGCGGCCGATCGCGAGCGAAAGCTGGTCGTCGGGCACGACGACTTCGATGCGGCGCGCCTCCTCGTCGAGCACGACCTTGGAGACTTCGGCCGGGGCGAGCGCATTGACCACGAAGGTCGCGGGATCGTTCGACCACGGGATGATGTCGATCTTCTCGCCCTGCAGTTCGGCGACGACGGCCTGGACGCGGCTGCCGCGCATGCCGACGCACGCGCCGACCGGGTCGATCGAGCTGTCGTTCGACACGACCGCGATCTTGGCGCGGCTGCCGGGATCGCGCGCGACGGCCTTGATCTCGATGATGCCGTCGTAGATTTCCGGCACTTCCTGCGCGAACAGCTTGGCCATGAACTGCGGATGCGTGCGCGACAGGAAGATCTGGGGCCCGCGGGTTTCCTTGCGCACGTCGTAGATGTAGGCGCGCACGCGGTCCGAGGCCTTGAAGCTCTCGCGCGGAATGCATTCGTCGCGGCGCAGGATCGCCTCCGCGCGGCCGAGATCGACGGTGACGTTGCCGAATTCGACGCGCTTGACGATGCCGTTGACGATCTCGCCCGTGCGGTCCTTGTACTCGTTGAACTGGCGCTCGCGCTCGGCCTCGCGCACGCGCTGGACGATCACCTGCTTGGCGGTCTGCGCCGCGATGCGGCCGAAATCGATCGGCGGCAGCGATTCGCTGAGGAAGTCGCCGACCTTCGCGTCGGGGTTCTGCGCCTGCGCGTCGGCGATGCGGATCTGCGTCGCCTCGTTCTCGATCTCCTCCGCGACCTGGCGGTAGCGCATCAGCGCGATCTCGCCGGTCGAACGGTCGATGTGGGCGCGGATGTCGTGCTCGTGTCCGTACTTGGCGCGGCCGGCCTTCTGGATGGCCTGCTCCATCGCCTCCAGCACCTGCTCGCGCTCGATGCCCTTTTCGCGGGCCACCGCGTCGGCGACCTGCAGCATCTCGATGCGGTTGTACGCCGTCGTGTTCTCGATCTTCGCTTCTTCACTGACAGCGGCTTTTCGCGAGGCCATCTTTCACCTTCCGGCGCGCGCAGCGGCGCGCAGCATTTCGTCGGTCAATACAAGCCGCGCCTTCGCGATGTTCGCGATGGCGATCGACACTTCCCGTTCCGCCGCCCCTTCGTCCGCGACCGCGAGCGTCACGACCGCCTCGTCGGCGCGCGCGATGCGGCCCTTGAATCGCCGCTGGCCGTCCTGCGGCAGCCGCGTTTCGACCCGGGCGACCTGCCCGGCAAAGCGCGCGAAATCCTTCGGCCGCGTGAGCGGCCGGTCGAGGCCCGGCGAACTCACCTCAAGCGTGTAGGACCCGGCGATCGGATCCTCGACGTCGAGCTTCGCCGACAGCGCGCGGCTGATGCGCTCGCAGTCGTCGATCGTCATCGCCACGCCGTCGCGCCGTTCCGCCATCACCTGGAGCACCGGCGCGCGGCTCCCCGACACCGTCAGGCGCACGAGGTCGTAGCCCAACCCGTCGAGGGTGGGCCCAACCAGGGCTTCGAGCGCGTTTTCACGGTCGGTCGCGATCGTCGATCCTCCAAAGGCGATAGACGGCCCTGAGCCGGAACCAAAAAAAAGTGGGCCTCAGCGGCCCACTTCGTGGTGCCGGCCCGGACGGCTGTCCAAGGCCTTATATTCTGCGCGACGATATATACCCCTGCGTGGCGCGCTGGCAAGAGGATTTGGTTCCTATGAAGGCGGCGCGCGGCGCATTTCCGGGCTTTTCGCGCCGCGCAAGGCGCAAATTTTTCGCCGCCGCGATCCGCTACGCCGACGGCGCGAGGCGGCGGTAGCGCAGATACGTGCCGCTGCGTCCGGCGGCGCGCGCCTTCGCCTCATAGCGCGTTTCCGGGGCATCGGCGGGGCGCCGACCCTCCGCCCCGGCGGGCAGCGCGAAGGCCGGGTGCGCGGCGAACACAGCGACGATGTGCTCGAGATAGGCCGGATCGTCGGTCGCGACGCGCAGCTCGGCGCCCGGTGCCAATACGCGCGCCAGCAGATCGAGGAAGTCCGCCTGGATCAGCCGGCGCTTGTGGTGGCGCGCCTTGGGCCACGGATCGGGGAAGAGAATGAAGGCGCGCGCGACGCTGCCATCGGGAAGGCGCGCGATCAGCGGTCGCGCATCGTCGGGCCAGATGCGGACATTGTCGCGGCCGGCCGCGTCGAGGCGCGCGCACAGCGCCGCGACGCCGTCGACGAAGGGCTCGCAGCCGATCAGGCCGACGTCGGGATTGGCCGCCGCCTGGGCGGCGAGATGTTCGCCGCCGCCGAAGCCGATCTCCAGCCACAGCGCGTCGAGCGGCCGGGCGAACAGCGTGCGCCGGTCGAGCGGCGCGTCGCCGGGCGGAACGGACCAGCGCGCCAGCCCGCCGTCGAGCGTGCGCATGCGGTTCTCGGACAGCTTGCGCCCGCGCCGGCGCCCGTAGGAACGCAGGAACGGCGACGGTTGGGACGGGTCGTCAGACATGGCGGACCGCGCGAAGCGCACCGCAAGTTCCCGCAAGGGCGGCCCGCCCGGGCCGGCCAGGGGGCCGGCCCCTACGCAAATCCGCGGACCCCGCGCTCAGGCAAACGCGTTCTTCAGGTCCTTGACGAGGTCCGTCTTCTCCCACGAGAAGCCGCCGTCGCTGTGCGGCATGCGGCCGAAGTGCCCGTAGGAGGACGTGCGCGCGTAGATCGCCTTGTTGAGCTTGAGGTGCTCGCGGATCCCGCGCGGGCTGAGGCTCATCAGCTCCTGCAGCACCTTCGACAGCCGCTCCTCGTCGACCTTGCCCGTGCCCTGCGTGTCGACATAGACCGACAGCGGGTGGGAGACGCCGATCGCATAGGAGAGCTGGATCGTGCAGCGGTCGGCGAGGCCGGCCGCGACGACGTTCTTGGCGAGGTAGCGCGCGGCATAGGCGGCCGAGCGGTCGACCTTGGTCGGGTCCTTGCCCGAGAAGGCGCCGCCGCCGTGCGGGGCGGCACCGCCGTAGGTGTCGACGATGATCTTGCGGCCGGTGAGGCCGGTGTCGCCGTCCGGGCCGCCGATGATGAACTGTCCGGTCGGGTTGACGTAGAAGTGCTCCTCCGGCGGGAACCAGCCGGCCGGCAGCACCTTCTGCACGTAGGGGCGGACGATCTCGCGCACCGCGTCCTGGTCGACCTTGGCGCTGTGCTGGGTCGAGATGACGAAGGCGGTGCAGCCGACGGGCTTGCCGTCGACATAACGCAGCGTGACCTGGCTCTTGGCGTCGGGCTCCAGCATCTTCTCCTTGCCGGCGTGGCGGGCCTCGGCCATCAGGCGCAGCACGTTGTGGGCGTACTGGATCGGCGCCGGCATCAGCTCCGGCGTCTCGTTCGACGCATAGCCGAACATGATGCCCTGGTCGCCCGCGCCCTCGTCCTTGTTGCCCTTGGCATCGACGCCCTGCGCGATGTCGGCGGACTGGCCGTGCAGGTAGATCGAGACCTTTGCCTTCTGCCAGTGGAAGCCCTTCTGCTCGTAGCCGATGTCCTTCACCGCCTCGCGCGCGATCTTCTCGATCAGCTTCTTGTTGATCTCGCCGCTCTTGAGCATCGGGGCCTTGGCGCCGCACTTCTTCTTGTCCATGCGGACTTCGCCGGCGATGACGATGCGATTGGTCGTCGCCAGGGTTTCGCAGGCGACGCGCGCCTGCGGGTCGAGGCCCAGGAACGCATCCACGACCGCATCCGAGATCCGGTCACACACCTTGTCCGGATGACCTTCGGAAACCGATTCGCTCGTGAATACGAAATCGCCCTTGCGCACGACAGACCTCCAGCGATGAACGCCAAGAATGAAAGGGGGAAGCGGGGACGCGACCGGCCGGGTTTGTGGCAAGCTTTGCCCGGGCCGTCAATGGGCTTCGCCTTGAACGCGGCAAAAGCCGCGCTCAAGGCACACAACGCCCGCCGCGATGGATTCTTCCCGCACCCGGCGGGGGAAAACCCGTCCCGCAAACGGCGGGACGGCGACGCCTATTCTTTGGACTTGGCCTGGGAGGCCGCGGCCAGCGCCTTGGTCATGTCGAACAGGCGGCGGCGCAGCTTGGGATCGGAGATGCGGTAATAGGCCCGGACGAGTTCGAGCGTCTCGCGCTTCGTCATCGGATCGGCCTGGTAGCCTTCGCCGGCCCCTTCCTCGAAGCCCGGCGCCGCCGCCGACACCGCCTTGGCGCGGGCGGTCGTTTCCGCCGTCATCTCTTCGAAGAAATACGACACCGGAACGTCGAGAACGCGCGCGAGCTGGAACAGCCGCGAGGAGCCGACGCGATTGGCGCCGCGCTCGTACTTCTGGACCTGCTGGAAGGTGAGGTTGAGCGCCTCGCCGAGTTTCTCCTGGCTCATGCCGAGGAGCGTGCGGCGCAGCCTGATGCGCTGGCCGACGTGAATATCAACAGGATTGGGCTTGCCCGCGGGCGGGCGGCCTCTGCGACGACCGGTAGGTGCCATGGGAATCCTCTGAAGCCTGTCTAATCAACCACCCGAGCACCCCCAAGCACTTATCGTGCGTGCGCGAGCTTGAAGCCGCATAGCAATAGGACATACGTCGGTAGTCGGTCAATCGGTTTTGACGCATTTCCTGCACGGATTTGCGACCGAATTTCACTATCCGCGCCTTCGTAAGAGCACAGCAAGCAACGTCATGGCAAGCAGCAAAGTTGCCAGGGCGAGGTCGCCGATCTGCGCATAGAGCGGCGCGGCGATCGGCCGTGGCAGCGTCGAGTCGAGCGTGCCTTCGCGCCCGAGTCCAAGCTGCGCCAGAACCCGGCCGTAGGAATCGACCACCGCTGAAATGCCGTTGTTCGCGGCGCGGACCAGCGGAAGCCCTTCCTCGATGGCGCGGAACCGCGACGCGGCGAAGTGCTGGAACGGGCCCGGCGAGATGCCGAACCACGCGTCGTTGGTGATGTTGAGCAGCAGATCGGGCCGGCGTGCGGGATCGATGACCTCGTTCGGGAAGATCACCTCGTAGCAGATCAGCGGGCTGAACGACGGGAAGCCGCCGGGTGCGAGCGTGCGCGGCCCGGGGCCGGAATCGAAATCGCCCATGCCTTCGGTCAGGCGCAGCCAGTCGAGCGCCCAGCGGAACGGCCGCGGCATGAACTCGCCGAACGGGACGAGATGAAACTTGTCGAATGTCGCGGTGATCGCGCCGGACGGATCGAAGGTGAAGAGCGAGTTCCACACCCGCGGCGGCCGGCCCGGCGCGCGCTCGACGCGCGGAGCGCCGGCGATCAGGAAGCCGCGCGGCGGAACCGCGGCGGCGATCGCGGCCCGCCGTGCCGGATCGTCGGAAATCGCGAAGGGAATCGCCGTCTCCGGCCAGATGACGTGGGTCACGCGCTCGAAGCCGGGTCCGCGCGAGATCGCCAGCGTCTGCTCGAAATTGCGCTCGCGCTGGGCCGGGTTCCACTTGAGGTCCTGCGCGATGTCGGGCTGGACCAGCCGCACGACGACGCCGGGCACCACGGCATCGCCCACGCCGCCGAGCCGCACCCAGCCGAAGACCCAGATCGCCGCGATCATCGCGACCACCGCGAGGGTCCCGCCCCAGCGCTCCGCGACCGGCTGCGCGCCGCCGGCAAGCGTCGCCGGCATCGCGGCCGCGAGCACGGTGAGCGTGCCGAGCCCGTAGGCGCCGACGATCGAGGCGAACTGCATCATCGTCTCGCTGCCGGCCCAGACCGTGCCGATCAGGTTCCAGGGGAAGCCGGTGAACAGGTGGCCGCGCAGCCATTCGACCGCGGTCCACAAGGCCGCGAAGGCGAACACCGCCGACAGCCCGCGCGCACGCGTCGCCTTGAGCGCCGCCGCCGCGACGGCGATGTAGATCGCGAAGGCGCTGCCGAAGAACAGGACGCAGAACGGGTAGACCCAGCCGAAGCGCGCGGCGTCGACGAGCAGCGAATTGGCGATCCAGTAGAAGCCGGTGCCGAAATGGCCGAGGCCGAAGGCCCAGCCGATCGCGAAGGCGCCGCGGATGCCCTTGCTGCCTTCGATGAGCCAGATCAGCCCGGTGAACGAGACGATGACCAGCGGGACGAGATGGGTCGGCGGCAGTGCCGAGGTCGCGGCGACGCCGAGCAGCGCGGCGACGGCGTAGCGGCGCCAGCCGGTGAGGGCGCGCACGCCCTGGGCGATGCCGTTGACGCCCGCCGCGGCGCGCGCCAGGACGGCGACGATCACGCGCTGCCCTCCGCGTCCGCGGGCGCAGGCGGGCGGCGGCGCAGGCGCAGCCGCTTGAGCCGGCGCGGATCGGCCTCGAGAACCTCGAACTCGAAGCCCGCCGCGTCGGCGACGACCTCGCCGCGGCCGGGCACGCGGCCGGTGCGCGCGGTCAGCAGCCCGCCGATCGTGTCGATGTCGGCGGTCTCGCGTTCCTCCGCGGTCATGATCGGGCCGACCTGCCGCTCGAAATCCTCGATCGGCAGGCGCGCATCGGCGATCATCGTGCCGTCGGGTTGGGCGAACAGCCGCGGGCCCTCGTCGACGTCGTGCTCGTCCTCGATCTCGCCGACGATCTCCTCGACCAGGTCCTCGATGGTGACGAGGCCGTCGACGCCGCCGTATTCGTCGACCACCAGCGCCATGTGGATGCGCGTCTTGCGCATCTCCAGCAGCAGGTCGAGCACGCGCATCGACGGCGCCACGAACAGCACCTTGCGCACGATCTCGTCGAGCTTGAAGCGCTCGCGCTTGTCCCAGAAGCGCAGCAGGTCCTTCATGTGGACCATGCCGAAGGCATCGTCGAGCGACTCGCGGTAGACCGGCACGCGCGAATGCGCCTCGCGTTCCAGCATCGTCACGAGGTCCGCGAGGCCGATATCGGCGCGGATCGACACGATGTCGACGCGCGGCACCATCACGTCGTAGGCGGTGAGGTCGCGCAGCTTGAAGATGTTGCGCAGCAGCGTCTGTTCCTGCTGGCCGATCGCCGCCTCGGGACTTTCGGCGGTCTCCTCGATGATCTCCTCGATCGTGTCGCGCAGATCGGATTCGGGGGTGCGCCGGCGCAGCAGGCCGCGCATGCGCTCGCGCAGCCGGTCGAGCGCGGTGGCGTGGCGATCGTCGCTCATGCGCGCCGTCTCCGGGCGGCCGGGGGAGCCGACGGCGCCGCCGGGGCATAGGGATCGGCGATGGCGAAACCGGCGAGGATGCGCACCTCGAGGCGCTCCATGCGCTGCGCCTCCGCCGCACGCTCGTGGTCGTGGCCGAGCAGGTGGAGCACGCCGTGGATCGCGAGATGGGCGAGATGATCCTCGAGCGTCAGGCCGGCGGCGCGCGCCTCCGCGCGCGCGGTGCCGAGCGCGATCACCACGTCGCCCAGGGGGTGATCGGCGCCGGCGCCGGCGATCGGCGCACCGGCCGGAAAGGACAGCACGTTGGTCGGCTTGTCCTTGCCGCGGAAGGTCCGGTTGAGGCGATGGACGGTGCGGTCGTCGGCGAGGACGACCGTGATCTCACCCCGCGCGGGGCTGCGCGCAGCCGCGATCGCGGCAGCCGCCCAGCGCCGCGTCTTTGCCGCGACCGCCGGCACCGCGCGGCGCCACGACGGTGACGCGATGCGGACGACGACATGCGGGGATTCGGCCGCGTGCGTCACGTGCCCCCCTTGGGCGGGCGGCGCTGGCCGCGCTCGCGGGCGTCGCGGGCATCGTAGGCCTGGACGATCTGCGTCACCAGCCGATGGCGCACGACGTCGCGCGAATCGAAGCGGACGACCCCGATGCCGGAAACGCCGTCGAGCGTCTCCAGCGCGTCGGCGAGGCCCGAACGCGTGCCCTGCGGCAGGTCGACCTGGCTCAGGTCGCCGGTCACGACCATGCGGCTGTTCTCGCCGAGCCGGGTGAGGAACATCTTCATCTGCACCGGCGTGGTGTTCTGCGCCTCGTCGAGGATCGCGAAGGCGTTGGCGAGGGTGCGCCCGCGCATGAAGGCAAGCGGTGCGATCTCGATCTCGCCCGCGGCGATGCGCTTCACGACCTGGTCGCCGGGCAGCATGTCGTGCAGCGCGTCGTAGAGCGGGCGCAGATAGGGGTCGACCTTCTCACGCAGGTCGCCGGGCAGGAAGCCGAGCCGTTCGCCGGCCTCCACCGCCGGACGCGACAGGATGATGCGGTCGACGTGTCCGCCGGTCAGCATCTGCACCGCCATGGCGACGGCGAGATAGGTCTTGCCGGTGCCGGCAGGGCCGAGCGCGAACACGAGCTCCTGGTCGCGCAGCGTCTTGAGATAGAGCGCCTGGTTGGCGCTGCGCGGACCAACGACGCGCTTGCGCGTGCGAATCGACAGGTCGCCGTCGCCGAACAGGTCGGCGCCGTCGCGCTCCCCCGCCTCCGCGAAGCGCACCGCGGCGTCGACGTCGCCGAGGTCGACGCCGTGGCCGCGCTTGAGGCGGCCGTAAAGCGCCATCAGCGCGTCGCGTGCCGCCACCGCGCGCGACGGCGCGCCGGCGATCAGCACGCGGTTGCCGCGCGACGAAAGCGAGACGCCGAGCAGCTGTTCGATCCGCGCGATGTGGCGGTCATGCTCGCCGAACAACGGCGGCAGCAGCAGGTTGTCGTCGAATTCGAGATGGATCGGAGCGCTGGTGTCGTTGGCCGATCTCACACCGCCATCCTTTCGGGCGCCTGAACGGCGGCGGCCCCGGATTCCGCGACCATGGACGCGCGCCGCCCGGCGAGGCTGTTGGGGCCGGCGCTTTCGATCGTCACCGGAATCACCGATCCGATGGCGGCAACGGGCGCGCGCAGATGCACGCCCTGCAGGTAAGGCGATCGCCCGACGACCTGGCCCTCGTGGCGGCCGGGCCGTTCGATCAGCACCGGCAGGGTGCGGCCGACCTGGGCGGCGGCGAAGTCGTCCTGCTGGCGGCGCAGCAGCGCCTGCACCGCGGCGAGCCGCGCATCCTTGACGTCTTCGGGGATCTGGTCCGGCGATGCCGCGGCGGGCGTGCCAGGCCGCCGGCTGTACTTGAACGAGAACGCCTGGGCGAAGCCGATCTCCGCGATCAATGCCAGCGTCGCGGCGAACTCGGCGTCGGTCTCGCCGGGGAACCCGACGATGAAATCCGAAGACAGCGCGAGGTCGGGCCGGGCCGCGCGCAGCCGCGCGACGATGCGGCGGTAGTCGTCGGCGCTGTGGCCGCGATTCATCGCCGCCAGCACGCGATCGGCGCCGGACTGCACCGGCAGGTGCAGGAACGGCATCAGCGCCGGCTCCTCGGCGTGGGCGGCGATCAGCGCGTCGTCGACGTCGCGCGGATGCGAGGTCGTATAGCGGATGCGCAGGAGCCCCGATATGCGCGCGAGGCGGCGCACCAGCGCGCCGAGCCCAACCGGCTCGCCGCCGGCTTCGGGGCCGCGATAGGCGTTGACGTTCTGGCCGAGCAGCGTCAGCTCGCGCGCGCCGCGCGCGACGAGGGCGCGCGCCTCGCGCTCGACATCCGCCGCCGGGCGCGACTGCTCGGCGCCGCGCGTGTAAGGCACGACGCAGAACGTGCAGAACTTGTCGCAGCCCTCCTGGATGGTGAGGAAGGCCGACGGCCCGATCCGGTCCGCCGCTTCCGGCAGGTGGTCGAATTTCGAATCGGCCGGGAAATCGGTCGCGACCTGGCGAGCGTGCCCACGCGCCAGCATCTCCGGCAGGCGATGATAGGACTGCGGCCCGACCACGAGATCGATCGTCGGCGCGCGCCGCAGCATCTCGGCGCCTTCGGCCTGGGCGACGCAGCCGGCGACGGCGATCGTCATGCCCGGCCGCGCCTGCTTGATCTCGCGCAGCCGGCCGACCTCCGAATAGACCTTTTCGCCAGCCTTTTCGCGGATGTGGCAGGTGTTGAGGATGACGAGGTCGGCATCGTCGGCGCGGTCGGTCACCCCATAGCCGTGCGGCGCCAGGAGCTCCGCCATGCGGGCGGAGTCATAGGCGTTCATCTGGCAGCCGTAGGTCTTGATGAAAAGCTTTTTCAAGCGCGCTTGGTTCCATGCGGCAGCGCGGTCGCGGGGAAACTAGCACCCCCCCGCCCCCTGTCAAGCCGCCCGGGGAAGGTCGGTGGGCAACGTGGCGACCCCACCATGGGCCGCCGCGACGCCCGCTGCAACCAGGGATTCGCAGTGCTGTGCCAAGGCTTTACGGGTCTTGAACTGGTCCGCCTGCACGGCCGGGTGGAAGTACAGCCGGACGATGAAGCGGCCGATGCCGAACACCTGCCAGAAATGGGGCAGCAGATCCATATCCCCATACCAGGCGAAGCTGTCGCGCCATTGCCGCCCGATCGGCATCCCGGCGAGGCGGACATAGCTGATCGACACCGGCTGGACGGTCAGGCCGCGCGTCTCCGGCCCGGCATGGGCCACCGCGAACAGGGCGCTCTTGAAGGGCAGCACGCCGGTGCCGGGACTGCTGGTGCCCTCCGCGAACAGCACGAGGTCGTCGCCGTCGGCGAGTCGGCGCGCGATGTCGTCGCGCTCCTGCGTCACCTTGCGCGGATTGCGGGCGACGAAGACGGTGCGCTGAAGCTGGGCGAGCCAGCCGAAAAGCGGCCAGGACCTGACCTCGCGCTTGGCGATGAAGCTGACGTCGAGCACGGCCGAGAGAACGATGATGTCGACCCACGAGACGTGGTTCGAGACGAACAATGTCGGCCGCGCCGCCGACGGCGTGCCGACGCATTCGATGCGCGCGCCGAGCAGGCGGGCGCAGTTGCGGTGATAAAAGCGCGGGATCGCGCGCGCGAGGCGGCGGCTGGTGCAGAGGGCGATCAACTGCAGCGGCATCAGCGCCGCGGTGAAGGCCAGCCAGATCGTGATGAAGATCGCCGAGCGCAGCCCCGATCCGGACACCGATCTCACGCCGCGTCGTCGCCCGGGGCGCTGCCCTTCAGCCGGTAGTGGTTGAAGTACTTGTCGGTCATCCGGTCGGTCACGACGATGATGCAGACATCGGTCGTGTTGAACTCGTGATCGATCACCGCACCGTCGCCGACCAGTCCGCCAAGGCGCAGATAGCCCTTGATCAGCGGCGGCAGGGCCGCGAGCGCGGAGCGCGTGTCGAGCTGGGCGACCGCAGCGTCGGCGTCGATCTCCCCCGGCTGCAACAGGTCCATGCGCACATAGCGGCCCGGCCGGGCGCGGGCGCGCAGCGATTCGGGCGCGAGATGATTGTAGTAGAGATAGGACAGCGGTACGGCGAGGGCCTGCGGATCGGTGCCCGGCAGGCTGCCGCAGCCGAACATCACGCTGACCTGGTGGCGCGTCACGTACTCGGCGATGCCGCGCCACAGCAGCTGCATCGTCGCGCGATTGCGATAGGCGACGTCGACGCAGGAGCGGCCCAGCTCGAGCACTTCGCCGGGTTGGGCCAGCAGCGGGTCGATGTCGAATTCGGTCGCCGTGTAGAACCCGCCATGGCGTTCAGCGACCGAGCGGCGATTGAGCCGATAGGTTCCGACCACGCCGCTCGCGCCGTCGCCGCGGCGGTGATCGATCACCAGCAGATGGTCGCAGTAGGCGTCGAAGCGGTCGACGTCGCGACGGCGCAACGCCACCTCGGGCGACGGCCGCGCACCCAGCTCGTCGTAGAAGACCCGGTAGCGCAGCGCCTGGGCGGCGTCGATGTCGGCGGCCGTGCGGGCGAGCCTGACTTCGAGCGTCCCCGCCCTGATCCCATCGGGTGCGCTGGCAAGAAACAGCGGCCCGGCGGCGGCGGCGTTCATGACCGACCGTTCTTGGCCTTCTTGGAGCCCGTCGCGGCCTTGGACTCGGCCAGCGGAATTCCATAGAGCTCCAAGCGGTGGCCCAGCAACTCGTAGCCGAGTTCGCGCGCGATCCGGCGCTGCAGTTCTTCGATCTCGCCGTTCTGGAACTCGATCACCTTGCGCGTGCGCACGTCGATCATGTGGTCGTGGTGGTCGCGTTCGGCTTCCTCGTAGCGCGCCCGCCCGTCGCCGAAATCGTGGCGCGCCAGGATGTTCGCCTCTTCGAGGAGCCGTACGGTCCGGTAGACCGTGGCGAGCGAGATGTGCGGGTCCGCCGCGGTCGCTCGATGATAGACCTGCTCGACGTCCGGATGGTCGGAGGCCTCCGACAACACCCGCGCGATGATGCGGCGCTGCTCGGTCATCTTCAGGCCCTTCTCGACGCAGAGGCGTTCGAGGCGCGACATGATTTCGCCGTGTTTGCGGGTCTGTGGCATCGATCCGGATTATAAACCATGGCGCCCCGGCAAGCCTATCGGATTGCGCAGGGACACTATCGGTTGAGTGTTACGGTTTTTCGGGCACACCGGCCGTAGCGGGGACCGCTTCCGGCAAGGCTGACGGCCGGTGCGGCCGGACGATCAACCGCGGCGGCGCTTGGCCTTCGTGCCGAGGCCGAGATCGCGCGCGAGCTGGCTGCGCTGCTTGGCGTAGTTGGGCGCCACCATCGGGTAGTCGTGCGGCAGGCCCCAGCGTTCGCGGTACTGCTCGGGCGTCATGTTGTAGGCGGTCTTGAGATGCCGCTTGAGCATCTTCAGCTTGCGACCGTCTTCAAGGCAGACGATGTAGTCCGGCGTCACCGATTTCTTGACCGTGACCGCCGGCTGCGGACGCGGCGCGGCGCCGGATGTTTCCCCAGCGCCGGACAGCGTCTGGTAGACGTTCTGGATGAGCTGCGGCAGGTCGGCGAGCGCCACGGTGTTGTTCGACACGTGGGCGGCAACGATTTCCGCCGTCAATGACAAGAGCGCAGGCGGCTTTTCGGCGTCGGGCATGATTTCCTTATTCCTACATTGAGCAACAGAGGCGACTAACGCGCGGTCCGGACCACCACCCTGTTCGATCTTTTCTTGTTTCGACGGGACATTACATCCGCATCGGCAAATTGCAACCGCGGAAAACTGGAATCGACCAAAGTATTTTGGGTGTAAGCCGTAATTCTCCGGCGCCTACAACGACGCGGCGGTCCAGCCCGCCTGCGCCCGTCCGACCGGCCTGCACATCGTCAGCGCGGCGACGCTTCCGTCGCGCCGCCGGTAGTAGCCGTCGCGTCGGCCGACCTGGACGAATTCGTAAGTGGCGTAGAGCCGGCGGGCGCTTTCATTGTCCTCCGCCACTTCGAGATAGAGCCGGCGGACGCGGCGGATCTCGATCGCCGCGAGCACCGCGTCGATCAGGCGGTGGGCGATGCCGCGACGCCGCCAGTCCTGGCCGACTCCGATCGACAGCAGCTCCGCCTCGTCGCCCGAAACCCGCGCGATCGCGAAGCCGCAGGGCATGCTGCCGCCCGTGGGACGCGATCCGTCGCGTTCCCCCGGCGTCACTGCGAGATAGGCGAAGACCCCCGGCGAGGCGAGCACCTCGGCGATCGACTTCTCCGACCATGGATCGTCGAAGCATTCGATGTGCAGCGCGCCGATTACAGGGACCATGGCGAGGCCGGCCGGCGCAATCTGGATCATGGCGCATTCCCGGCGGCCGCGGCGCCGGTGACGAGCGCCGGGTGCAGGTAGAACGGCGTCAGCGCCTCGCCCGCGTCGCGGCCGGCCGCCAGGGCGGCGACGAATGCGGCATCGGGATGGGTCGCCGCCGCCGCTTCGGCCTGGTGACCGTGCAGCCGCAGCGCCGGCAGCACGCCGTGATCGCCCGCGACGATCAGCGGGGCGCCGTGCGGGAGGTCGAGCGCGAACGCCACGGGCAGCATCGCCGCGGCGGACCCGAGCGGCCTGAGCTCGTCATCGAAAAGCTGGAAATACGGCTCTGCGCGCTTCGAATCGACGCAGGCGAGGACGCGGCGCCCCGCGCGCTGCGCCGCCGGCACCTGGTGCGCGAGGGTTTCCAGCGTCGTGACGCCGATCACCGGCAGGCCGGTGGCGGCGCGAAACCCGCGCGCCGCGGCGAGCCCGACGCGCAGGCCGGTGAAATGCCCCGGCCCCACGGTGACGCCGATGCGGTCGAGTGCCGGGACATCGAGCCCGGCGGCGTCGAGCGTCGCGCGGATCAGCGGCAGCAGCCGTTCGCCGTGGCCGCGCGCGGCCGGCTCGTCATGGCGCGCGACCACGTTGCCGTCGATCGCGACGGCGATGGACAGATGCGCAGTCGCACAGTCGAAGGCGAGAATTCTCATGGGCGTGCCGTGCCCGATCCTGCCGGCTTGGCAGCCGCCGTCAAGGGCAGGCGCGCACCGCGGGCCCGATGCTTGACGCCGCGGGGAGCCATGCGGCCAAATCCCGCACCCCGCGCACCCGCCGCCCCAAAGCCCCCCGCCCCTGCCATGACCCTCGTCCGCATCGCCGCGCCCGAATTCGACGTCGACCTCGAGATCGCCTACGCGACCGCCCGGAATTTCACCGGCAAGCCGGTCTATGCCCGCGCCGCGGCCTGGCTCCATCCCGAAGCCGCGGACCGCCTGCGCCGGGCGATCGCGCTCGCCGCCGCGATCGGCCTGCGGCTGAAGATCTTCGACGCGTTCCGCCCGAGCGAGGCGCAATGGGCGCTGTGGAACCACACGCCGGACCCGGACTTCCTGGCCGACCCGCGGCGCGGCTCGCCGCATTCGCGCGGCGCCGCGGTCGACCTGACGCTGCTCGACGGCGCCGGACGCCCGCTCGACATGGGGACCGCGTTCGACGCCTTCACCCCGCTGTCACATCACGGCGCGACGGCAATCGCGCCGGCCGCGCAGCGCAACCGCCTGACGCTGCTCGGCCTGATGACTGCCGCCGGCTGGGACTTCTACCGCAACGAATGGTGGCACTATCAACTCTTCCAGGCGCGCCGCCTGCCCGTGCTGTCGGACAGCGTGCTGCCGGAACGGATGTTGGCGCGGGACTGAGCCGTCCCGCGCCCGGGTCAATCGACGAAGCGCGCGCCGTCGAAGGCGAGCAGTTCGTTCGTGCGGATGAGCGCCCGCACGTCGCGCACATAGTCGGCCCCGCGCTCCGAATAGCGCAGGAGGTGATTGGCGAGCGCGTGGGCGTCGAGTTCGCCGCCGTTGCGCCGCATCGCCGCGCGCGCGGCGCGGAAGCGCGCATAGGCGCGGTTGGTGTTGAGGTTGTCGACATAGGCGGCCACAGCGTCCGCCAGCGTCGCGAAACGCCGCAGGTCCGGCTGGTCGGCGCCGTCGCGCCACACGCCGGTCGTATGCCCGAACAGCGCCTGCGAGACGCGCGCGACGCGGCTCGTGCCCCAGCCCGATTCGAGCGCCGCCTGGGCCAGCGCGAGCGACGGCGGCACCGAATCGACGCGCAGCAGCAGTTCGTCGAAATCGCCGGCGTCGACCTTGAACTGCTGGGCGAGCCGCGCCAGCCAGTCGCGATCGCTCTCGCTCAGCGTCGCGCCCGATTCGGCCAGCCGCACGACGTCCTCGAGCCGCGCCCGCAGCCGCGCGATGCGCTCGCCTTCGGCGAGCAGAATCGGCAGCAGGGTCGCGATGAAGATCTCCTTGCGCTGGTCGATCGAATCGATCGTGTGGATGTCGTGCGGCAGCTGCGCCAGGATCACGCGCGGCACCGAACTCTCGGTCGCGCGCACGCGCAGCATCGAGTAGCCGCGCGCCTGGAAGTCGTCGGCGAGCGACGCCACCGTCACGCGGTCGGCGACATTGACGGTACGGTCGGTCGCGACCGTCACCGGCAGAGCGTCGATCATGTCGATGGGATAGACCCCGGGGATGTCGGCCACGACCTCGAGGGCCGAACGGGCGGGGGTGGGCTGAAAGCCGAGCACGGCTACGAGGCCGGTGAAGGCCAAGCCGGATCCGGCGGCGAAGAGCGCCCGCATTCGCGGACGCGCCAGGGCGATCTCGAGCATGATCGAGAAAACGCGCGAACGGCCAGGAAGTTTCCGCCGCGTCCCTAGAGGACGGGCCGAACTTCCGTGACCTCGGGGATGTAGTGGCGGAGCATGTTCTCGATGCCCGCCTTCAGCGTCGCCGTCGAACTCGGGCAGCCCGAGCACGAGCCCTGCATCTGCAGGTAGACGATGCCGTCCTCGAAGCGGTGGAAGATGATGTCGCCGCCGTCCTGGGCCACGGCCGGGCGCACGCGGGTGTCGATCAACTCCTTGATCTGGGCGACGATTTCATCGTCTTCCTCGACCGGTTCGGCCGCCGCGCCGCTCTCGCGTACGATCGGCTCGCCGGACGTGAAGTGCTCCATCAGCGCGCCGAGGATCGACGGCTTCATCACGTGCCAGTCGACGTCGCCGCCCTTGGTGACGGTCACGAAGTCGCCGCCGAAGAACACCCCCTTCACCCCCTCGACCGCGAACAGCCGGTCGGCCAGCGGGGACCGGCCTGCGCTCTCCCGCGACGGGAAGTCCGCCGTGCCGCTCGGCATGACCGTGCGACCGGGCAGGAACTTGAGCGTGGCGGGGTTGGGCGTCTGTTCGGTTTGGATGAACATGGCTCCACCTCGTCATTGTTGATGGCCGGGACCCGGTTTACATGGTTCGGTTGACCGCCCTCGTCAACAATTTTTCGAATTACGCGGTATCTGGGAACCTCTCATGCCCGACTCCACCCCCAGACAGCCATCAATTCCCATCCCGGAGCGGTATTTTCGTATTGAAGACCGGTTCGAGCGCCCGGCCAGGCAGCGCCCGCAGGCGGGAACGATCAGCGAGCTGGCCGAGTGGCTGACCGGACCCGCGCGCAAGATCGAGCGGCTCGCGGAACTGTTCGACGAGTACGCGTGGCGGCTGGTGGCGGCCGGCATCCCGGCGATGCGGCTGACCGCCCATGTCGGCACGCTCCATCCGCAGTTCACCGGCTTCGGCGTCCAATGGTGGCGCGATGCCGGCTACACGACCGACACGGCGATCCTGCACGAGGTGCGCGACACGCCGGGCTATCTCGCCAACTCGATCCGCTGCTGCATCGAGTTCGGCGAGACGATCCGCCGCCGCCTCGACGGCCCGCCGGACGGTCTCGACTTCCCCGTCCTCGCCGAACTGCGCGCGCAGGGCGGGACCGACTATCTGGCGCTGCCGGTCGAGGGCGTGCGCGGACGGCGTTTCGCGCTGACCTATGTCACCGACCGGCCGGGCGGCTTCGCCGAGCGCGAACTCGACGACCTGCGCCGGCTGTCGGACCTGCTTGCGATGCTGCTCGCCAGCCACGGGCAGGCGCGCATCGCCCGCAACCTGCTCGGCGCCTATCTCGGCGCGCGCACGGGCGAGCGCGTGCTCGACGGTCAGGTCCGCCGCGGCCAGGGCGAGGAGATCCGCGTGGTGATCTGGTCGTCCGACCTGCGCGGCTTCACCGAACGGTCGGACAGGCTCTCCGGGCAGCAGACGATCACGCTGCTCAATGCCTTCTTCGAGGCGCAGGCGCAGGCGATCGCCGCCCACGACGGCGAGATCCTGAAGTTCATGGGCGACGGCCTGCTGGCGATCTTCACGGTCGAGGACGCGCTCTTCACCGGCCACGCGACGCGCAGCGCGCTCGCGGCCGCCTACGAGGCAACGGCCGCCGTGCGCCGCCTGGTGCGCCACCCCGCGCTTGCCGGCGAGCCGCCGCTGCAGATGGTTGTGGCGCTGCATCTCGGCCCGGTCGTCTACGGCAATATCGGAGCGGCCGACCGGCTCGACTTCACGGTGATCGGCCCCGCAGTCAACCTGACCAGCCGCATGGAGGCGGTCGGCAAGCAGCGCGAGATCGAGCTGATCACCAGCGCCGCCTTCGCCGCCGCCTATGACGGGCCGCTGCAGTCGCTCGGCCCCCACACCCTGCGCGGCCTCGCCGGCGCGCACGAGCTGTTCACCCTGCCGTCCGACGGCACCGCGGAGTCCGGATGAACGACGCCCCCGACCGCGCCGTGACGGCGGCGCTCGCCCGCATCGGAACCGTCTTCGAACGGCCGGCCGACTGGCAGCCGCCTGCCGGCACGATCGACGACGTCGTGGCCTGGCTGCTCGGCCCGGCGCGGGACTTCGCGCGCGCGGCGGAGGCTTTCGACGAGCTGTGCTGGCGCCTGGTCGGCGCCGGACTGCCGCTCGCGCGCATGTCGATCAACGGCGAAACCCTGCACCCGCTGTTCTTCGGTTACGGGCTGCGCTGGTGGCGGGCACAGCGGCGCACCGAGTACGCGATGGCGCGGCACGAGATGCGCAAGACGCCGCTGTATCTGGACAGCCCGGTCGCGCGCTGCATCGAGGACGGCTTGCCGATCCGGCGGCGCATCGCCGGCACGGCGGACGCCGACGACTTCCCGATCCTCGCCGACCTGCGGGAGCAGGGCATCACCGACTATCTGGTGCTGCCGATCCGCGGCGCCCGCCGGCGGCGCCACGTCGGCACCTTTGCCACCGACCGGTCCGGCGGGTTCACCGATGCCGACGTCGCCGCCCTCGCAAGGGTCGCGGCGATCTTCGGCATCCTCGTCGACCACTACGTGCTCGAGCAGATCTCGCGCAACGTCGTCGAAGCCTATCTCGGCGCCACCACCGGCCCGCGCGTGCTCGCCGGCCAGATCCGCCGCGGCTCGGGCGAGCGGCTGCACGCGGTGATCTGGTCATCCGACATCCGCGGCTTCACCGAGCGCTCGGAGCGGCTGGACGGCGAGCGCGTGGTCGCGCTGCTCAACGCTTGCTTCGAGGCGCAAGGGGCGGCCATCGAAGGCAACGGCGGCGAGGTCCTGAAGTTCATCGGCGACGGCCTGCTCGCGATCTTCCCGATTCCCGGAAGCGGGGACGAACGCGGCGCCGTCGCGGCCGCGGTGGCCGCCGCCGGCGAAGCACTAGCGGCGGTCGAGGCGCTGCACGACACGCCGCTGCTGGCCGGCGAGCCGCCATTGCGCGTGGTGATCGCGCTTCACGTCGGCGAGGTGTTCTACGGCAACATCGGGTCGTCGCAGCGGCTCGACTTCACCGTGATCGGCCCGGCGGTCAACCTCGTCAGCCGCGCGGCCGAGGCGGCGAAGACGCTCGACGTCGACCTCATCCTGACCGAGGCGCTCGCTGCGGCCTATGGCGGCGGCGTCGAAAGGCTGGGGGAATTCAGGCTGCGCGGACTCGCCGGCGCGCGCGCGCTGTTCACGCCACGCCAGGGCGGGCGGGCGCCGGCCGGGCTCAGCTGATCGCGTCGATCTGCGCTTCGGTGAGCGAGCCGGGAACGATCATCATCGGAATGCGAAGCTTGTTGGAGAACTTGCCGGCGAGCGCGGTCACCAGCGGGCCCGGACCCTTCGGCCCCGAATCCGCACCCAGCACGAGCACCGAGATCTCCGGGTGTTCGTCGAGCAGCGCAAACAACTCGTCGCGCACGGCGCCTTCGCGGACGTGGAGCATCGGCATGTCGCCGCTGACCGAGCGGACGTAGGCCGAAAGCTCCTGCAGGCGCTGCTCGGCCTCCTGCCGGCGCTCCTCCTGCATCAGCTTGCCGACCGCGAGCCATTCGGTCGAATCGGCCGGCTCGGTGACGTAGAGCATCGCGATGCGCCCGCCGGTCGCGCGGGCGCGCCGGCAGGCGTAGCGCAGCGCGATCTTGAGCTCGGGGCTCTGGTCGACGACCAGGAGGAACACACGCTGCGCGGGCTTCGCCGGCGGCGGTCCAGCTTGCGGCGCAGCGGGCTCGGTGCTCATGCCATCTCGTCCCCGGGCGAAAAGGATCTTTGCCGTTCAGCTCTTGCGGAACACCGCGCTCGCGCCCCAACCCGCGGCGACGGCGACCAGCACCGCGAGTATGCCATAGATCGCGGCATGGCGATGGGCGAAGTCGAAAACCTCCGCCCCGATGCCGATCTTGCTGACCAGCATCGGCGTCGTCTGCGCCGCCACCACCTGGCCGTTCTGGACCAGCAGCGTCTCGACCGTGTAGGTGCCGGTGGGCACGTTCGCCGGAAGCTGGAAGCGCGCACGGAACAGGCGCGGACCCAGGAATGTCACGCGCCCGACATCGGCGGAGAACAGGCCGGCGCGCTCCTTGTTGCGCAGCAGCCCGGTTCGGAATTCGGCGATCTCCGCCGGGGTGCGCTGGCGCTGCGTGCCGAATCGCAGGTTCTCGATGCCGAGCTGGTGGCGGGTGCGGATCTGCGGCGGCGCGACCTCGCCGAGCGGTCGGCTCGACGCCACGCGATAGAAGGCGGGCACGCCGGTCAACGTCACCTGGTTGGTGTTGATCCAGATGCCGAAGACGCGGCTCTTGCGGCGCACGACGGCGTTGCTCTCCGGTCCGCGCACGATCACGACGACGTCGCCCTCACCCTCGGTCGCGCCGAACAGCAGCACGTCGGTCCCGGAAAAACCGGTCGTGATCGCGATCAGATGCTCGGAAAGGTCGGCGACGAGCTGCTGGGCGCGCGCCGCGGCGGGCTGCAGCGCGAGCAGCAGCGCCGCGACGAGGGCGAAGGCGCGCGCCCTCATGACGGCTCGCTCACGGAATACACGTCCACCGGCGGCGCGATCAGGCCGTAGGCGAGGATGATCGCGACCACGAGGACAAGCGCGGCCATGAGGATGCGCATCTCGGCGGCCTTGAGGCGGCGGCCAAGGTCGGCGCCGATCGGCGCCGCGATGCCGCCGCCGATCATCAGCAGGAACGCGAGCAGCGCGTCGACGGTCTGGTTGGTCCAGGCCTGCAGGATGGTCACGTTCGCGGCGACGAAGATGATCTGGAACAGCGACGTGCCGACGACGAGCGCCGTCGGCATGCCGAGCACGTAGATCATCGCGGGCACGACCAGGAAGCCGCCGCCCACGCCCATGATCCCGGACAGCACGCCGACCGCGAAGCCGACCAGGATCGGCAGCAGCGCGCTGATGTAGAGGCGCGAGCGCGGAAACCGCGTCTTGAACGGCAGCCCGTGCAGCCAGGTGTGCTGATGCAGCTTGGTGCGCGCCGGCACCCCGCCGGCGGCCGACACGCGCAGCAGCGCGCGCAGCGATTCGGCGAACATCATCGCGCCGACGGTGCCGAGCAGCAGCACGTAGGACAGCGAGATCACGAAGTCGATCTGGCCGATCTGGCGCAGGACGGAGACGAGCGCCACGCTCGCGCCGGAACCGGCGAAGCCCCCGGCAAGCAGCAGCCCGCCCATCTTGAAGTCGACCTGGCGGCGGCGCAGCTGCGCCAGCACGCCCGACACCGACGACGCGATCACCGTGTTGGCGCCGGTGGCCGCGGCGATCGCGGGCGAGACGTTGAGGAAGACGAGCAGCGGGGTGATCAGGAAGCCGCCGCCGACGCCGAACAGCCCCGACAGGAAGCCGACGCCGCCGCCGATCGCCAGCAGCGTGAGCAGGTCGAGCGAGACATCGGCGATGGGCAGGTGGATGTCGATCATCGCCGGATTCAGAGATCGTAGGGACGAGCGACCGAGAACAGGTCGACCGGCGTCGCCACGAGGTCGAAGGCGAGCTTGAACGCGACGCCGAGCACCATCAGCGCCATCAGCCCGCGCAGCTGTTCGCCGCGCAGCCGCACGCCCAGCCGCACGCCGAACTGCGCCCCGATGACGCCGCCGATCAGCAGCAGGACCGACAGGATGATGTCGACGGTCTGGTTCTCGTAGGCCTGCAGGAACGTCACGTTCGAGGTCACGAAGATGATCTGGAACAGCGACGTGCCGACGACCACCGCGGTCGGCATGCCGAGCAGATAGATCATCGCCGGCACCATGATGAAGCCGCCGCCCACGCCCATCAGCGCGGCGAGCAGGCCGACCAGCGCGCCGACCAGCGCCGGCAGCAGCGCGCTGATGTAGAGGCGCGAGCGCGGGAAGCGCATCTTGAACGGCATCCCGTGCAGCCAGGTGTGCTGATGCAGCTTGGTGCCGGCGGTGCCGGCGCCGCGGTGGGCGCGCCAGACGGTGTTGATGGCCTCGACCAGCATCAGGCTGCCGATGGCGCCGAGAGTCACGACGTAGGCGAGCGAGATCACCAGGTCGATCTGGCCGAGCGTGCGCAGCAGCGCGAAGACCCAGACGCCGACCGACGATCCGACCAGGCCGCCGACCAGCAGCACCGCGCCCATGCGAAAGTCGACGTTGCCGCGGCGCATATGCGCGAGGACGCCGGAAACCGAGGAGCCGACGATCTGCGCCGCCTCCGAGCCCACCGCGACCGGCGGCGGCACGCCGATGAAGATCAGCAGCGGGGTCATGAGAAAGCCGCCGCCGACGCCGAACAGCCCCGAGAGGAAGCCCACGCCCGCGCCAAGGCCCAGGATCACGAGCGCATCGACCGAAATTTCGGCGATTGGAAGATAGATCAGCATTTACGAACAATGACCGCCGCCGCCCGCGACCGCTTGCGGGTCGCGTGCCGGCGCCGGCCTCCTCGCGCCGCGACCGCGCCGCCCTGGCGTGACCGCATACATCGCACCTTCGCGCCGTGCGCCGCGCGCTGCAAGCGCTTTCCGGCCGGGTGCGCGATTTTCGGCGCCGCCGGCGCCGGATTCACCGGCCGGCGCCCGGATCGGGCGCCGGAAACTCCTGCGCCGAAGCACCCTGGTCGGTGCCGAAGCGGACCCGCACCACCGACTGGCGCCACTCGCGCTGGTAGGCCGCAGGCTCGTCGAGGGTCACCCGCGCGGTCGAGCGGACCATGCCGGACGATGGCGCCCCGCCGGCCAGCGCCGAGCCGCCGTAGTAGCCGGGCACGAAGGCCTGCGGCGGCACGCCGAAGGCGACACCGCTGCCGGTGAAGACGCCGCCGCCATAGCGGCCGTAGCCGACGCCGAAACTGAGCAGCGGCAGGAAATTGAGCATCTGCATGCCGCCCGACATCGGATGGGGCGGACCGCCGCCGGCCGTGGCCGTCCCGCCCGCGTCCTCGCGGTGGACGGAGAGCGCGCTCGGCAGCGGGCCGCGCGGCCCGACGATCTCCACATCCGTGATCGGCTGGCGGTCGGTCGCGACGACCTCGATCACGCCGCTGCCGGCATAGCTCACCGCCGGCGGGCTGGGCGCCGGCGCCGCCGCGCCGCCGCCATAGCCGCCACCCTGGCAGCCGGACAGGACCATCGCGGCGACCGCCAGGGTCGCGCCGGCCGTGCCCGGAACCGATCTCGCATTGCGCATGACTGCCCCTTCGCCTGCCCGGCCCGCCACGGCGACCGCCCGCGCCCGCCCTTGGCGCTGGCGCGCCGCTTCGCCCTATAATGATAGGAGAACGGCCGGACCCGTCGAGCGCTTCCCGCCCGAAAGGCCGCCATAGCCGAAAGCCGCCCGAAGCCGCGCCTGCGCCATGACCAAGCCGATCCCCCACCAGCGCGACATCATCGACCGGCGCGCCGTCGCCGCGGCCCTTGACGGCGCCGACGGGCGACCGGCGGTGCTGGCGCTGCTCAAGGACGCGCTGGCGCGCGGCCGTGCCATCATCCAGGAGCGGTTTTTCGCCAGCCAGGACGGCGCCGCGGCGGTGCGCGGTACGTCGTTCCTGATCGACCAGATCATCCGCCTGATCCACGACCACGCCGACCGCCACGTTTATCCGACCGCCAACCCGACGTCAGGCGAGAAGATGGCGATCGTCGCCGTCGGCGGCTACGGCCGCGGCGAGCTTGCGCCGCATTCCGACATCGACCTTCTGTTCCTCTACCCGTTCAAGGAAACGCCGCGAACGGAGCAGATCGTCGAGTACATCCTCTATTTCCTCTGGGACCTCGGCCTCAAGGTCGGCCATGCGACGCGCTCGCTCGACGAGGCGATCCGCCAGACCCGCGCCGACATGACGATCCGCACCGCCTTCCTCGAAGCGCGTTATCTCTGGGGCGACGACAAGCTCTACCAGACCGCGCGGGCGCGCTTCTTCGACGAGGTCGTGTCCGGCACTGCGCGCGAATTCGTCGCCGCCAAGCTCGGCGAGCGCGAGCAGCGCCACAAACGGATGGGCGATTCGCGCTACGTCGTCGAGCCCAACATCAAGGAGGGCAAGGGCGGCCTGCGCGACCTCCACACGCTGTTCTGGATCGCCAAGTACACCCATCGCGTCGACAAGGTCGAAGGCCTCGTCGCCAAGGGCGTGATCACCCAGAAGGAGGCGGAGAACTTCGCCAAGGCGGAGGAGTTCCTGTGGACCCTGCGCTGCCACCTCCACTATCTCGCCGGCCGGCCCGAGGACCGCCTGACCTTCGATTTCCAGAGCGAGATCGCGCGCCGCATGGGCTACACCGACCATCGCGGCACGCTCGGCGTCGAGCGGCTGATGAAGCACTACTACCTCGTCGCCAAGACGGTCGGCCACCTGACGGGCGTGTTCTGCACGGCGCTGGAGATCGAGACCGAGAACAAGCCGGGCCTGCTGCAGAAGCTGAAGTTCGCCAACTTCCTGAAGCGCCAGCAGCGCGTCGACGATTTCGTGCTCGAGCACGACCGGCTGAACGTCGCCGACGAGAAGGCGTTTCTCGCCGACCCCGTCAACATGCTGCGGATCTTCCGCACCAGCCACGCGCACGGGCTGACCATCCATCCGGCGGCGCTGCGGCTGATCCGGCAGAATCTCCGCCTCGTCGACGCGCGCGTGCGCGCGGACGCGGAGGCGAACCGCATCTTCATGGAGATCCTGACCGGCGCGGACAGCGAGCGCGTGCTGCGCGCGATGAACGAGGCCGGCGTGTTCGGCCGCTTCGTGCCCGATTTCGGCCGCGTCGTCGCGCAGACGCAGCACGACATGTACCACGTGTACACGGTCGACGAGCACACCATCTTCGCCATCGGCATCCTCGCACGGATCGAATCGGGCGCGCTCAAGGCCGAGCATCCGCTCGCCTCCGACGTCATCCACAAGATCCAGTCGCGACGTGCGCTCTACCTCGCCGTGCTGCTGCACGACATCGCCAAGGGCCGCGGCGGCGACCATTCGGTGCTCGGCGCCGAGATCGCGCTCAAGCTGGGACCGCGCCTCGGCCTCACCGAGGAGGAGACCGAGACCGTCTCCTGGCTCGTGCGATATCACCTCGCCATGTCGTCGACCGCGTTCAAGCGCGACATCCACGATCCGCAGACGATCCGCGACTTCGTCGCGCGCGTGCAGTCGCCCGAGCGGCTGCGCCTGCTGCTTTGCCTCACGGTCGTCGACATCAAGGCCGTCGGCCCCAACGTGTGGAACAACTGGAAGGCGACGCTGCTGCGCGAGCTCTACTGGGCCGCGGAGGAAGCGCTGCTGGGTGCCACCGCGGACGACAGCATCAGGGTGCGCGTCGCGGCGGCGCAGGCGGCGCTGGCGGAGGAACTCAAGGACTGGCCCAAGGCGGAGATCGAGCGCCATCTGGCGCGCGGCTACCCGGCCTATTTTCTGTCGCTCGACGCCGCGACGCTCGCCCGCCACGCGCGCTTCATGCGCGACGCCGACCGTCGCGACGCCCCCGTCGCGGTCGACACCCGCATCGACCGCGCGCGCGCCGTCACCGAGATCACCATCTACACCACCGACCACCCCGGCCTGTTCAGCCGCATCGCCGGGGCGATGGCGCTGTCCGGCGCCAACATCGTCGCGGCGCAGATCTTCACCACGACCGACGGCATGGCGCTCGACAGCTTCGTGATCCAGGAAGCCGGCGGGGCCGGCGAAGGCGCCGCCGCCGCCTTCGACAAGCCCGAGCGGCTGGCGCGGCTGTCGACGCGGATCGAGCAGGCGCTGTCGGGCCGGCTGCGGATCAAGGAGCAGCTGGCCAAGCGCCCGGCCTTCCAGAGCCGCGCCGCGGTGTTCACCGTGCCGCCGCGCGTCATCTTCGACAACACCGCGTCGCGCACCCATACCGTGATCGAGATCAACGGCCGCGACCGCTCCGGCCTGCTGTTCGACGTCACCGACGCGATCACCAATCTCGGCCTGTCGATCGGCGCCGCGAAGATCGCGACCTACGGCGAGCGCGTCGTCGACGTGTTCTACGTCAAGGACGTGTTCGGCCACAAAGTCGACGAGGACGCGAAGCTGCGCCGCGTGCGCGAACGCCTGCTCGCCGCGCTCGCGGGCCCGGAAGCACCCGACGCGCCGACCGCGAAGGACGACCGCGCCGCGGCGGCGGAGTAGCGGGGCAGCCGTTCCGGCGCGGCGATTGCGGTTTCGTGATAGCCTGTCGACGCGACCACCGCCTCGCCCGGAGGACCCATGGCCGAAGACTGGACCGCCCGCGCCGACGCGCCCGGACTGACGCTCGAGATCCGCGGCGGGCGCAGCGAGAGCGGCGACAGCGAGTATCTCGTGCTCGCCTTCGCCGGCGCGCCCGATCTCACCAAGGCGATCGCGCAGCTGACGCCCGGCCTGCTGCCGCCCTTCGTCTCGGGCGCACACGGGGCCGCGCCGTCGCCGTGGTCTCCGTTGTGGCCGTGGACGATGTGGTTCGAGCTGTGGCGCGCCGCCTGGGCGCCCTGGCTCAAGGGGCCGCAGAAGCGATGAAGCCGGGCAAGCTGTCGGACTGCTACCGCGTCGACGACGGCGGCAAGTTCCGCCTCGCCGATTTCGATCCCGGCGACATCAACGGGCTGACCCATTCCAAGGAGGAGGCGCGCGCGCTGCTGCAGGAGGGCGTCAAGCGCCTGACCGTGCTGCAGGACATGCTCTACGCGCAGGACCGCTGGTCGCTGCTGCTGATCTTCCAGGCGATGGACGCGGCGGGCAAGGACAGCGCGATCAAGCACGTCATGTCCGGCGTCAATCCGCAGGGCTGCCAGGTATGGTCGTTCAAGGCGCCATCGCCGGAGGAGATCGACCACGACTTCATGTGGCGCACCACCCGCGCGCTGCCCGAGCGCGGCCGCATCGGCATCTTCAACCGCTCCTACTACGAGGAGGTTCTGGTGGTGCGCGTGCACCCGGACATCCTGGCGCGCCAGCGGCTGCCGCACGAGCTCGTCGGCAAGAAGATCTGGCGCGAGCGCTTCGAGGACATCAACGCCTTCGAGCGCTACCTCGCGCGCAACGGCACGGTGATCCGCAAGTTCTTCCTCCACGTCTCCAAGAAGGAGCAGCGCAAGCGGTTCCTCGAACGGCTCGACGATCCCGAGAAGAACTGGAAGTTCGCCGCCGGCGACGTGCTCGAGCGCCAGCACTGGTCCGCCTACATGAACGCCTACGAGGACATGATCCGCAACACCGCGCACGAATGCGCGCCGTGGTACGTCGTTCCCGCCGACAACAAGTGGTTCACCCGCCTCGTCGTCGCCGACGCGATCGTCGAGACGCTGACGAGCCTCAACCTCGCCTATCCCAAGATCGAGCGCGACAAGAAGCGCGCCCTCGACGCCGCCCGCACCGCGCTCGAGAACGAGTAGGCGCCGGCTCCTAGTGGCGGTGGCCGCGCATCGGATGGGCCGGCGCCGGCGTCGGCGAACCCCTGTCGCCATAGCCGCGCAGAGCGGCGTAGTGCGCGAGCTGCTCGGGGCGCAGGATGGCGCGCTGCGCCAGGTGGGTTTCGAGGTGAACGGCGCGGAGGCGGCCGCGCAATTCGGCGATCCGCATCACCTGCGCCTGCAACGCAGCCGAATCCAAGGTGTGGGCGACGAAGGCGCGCTCCAGTGCCGCCTCGGCGGCAACCACGTCGCGGCCGAGCTGCTGCGCGCGCTCGCGCATCGGCGCGATCAGGGCGGCGGTCGCCGCGCGCTGCTCCGGCGTCAGGTGCAGCGCGTCGGCCAGTTCGAGAACGTGCATCGGGCCGGGATAGCCGTTCATCTCCGCCGCCACCGCGAGCCCCATGCCGCGGCCCGCGAGGAGGTCGGCGGTTTCCTCATCCGACAGGGCCTTGATCTCGCGGCTGGCGTGGCCGGCATAGGGCGACGGCGCCTGAGCCGAAAGCAGAACGAAGGCGGCGAGCAGCGCGAGCGCGCGCATGGATTTCGACATCGGCAGGTCCTCGCATGTTCGACCGGCGCACGCTGCCACGCCTCGGCCGACCATCATATGATCGCGATCATATCCGCTTGATCGCGATCGTTTGGCCGGCGCGCGCGATGCGTCCGCGCGCGGCGAGCGCAGCCATCGCCCTGTAGAACGCCTCGTGCGTCAGGCCGATTTCCGCCGCCATCTCCTTGAGCGGACGGTCGAGAGTCACTCGCCCGTCGCCCCCGGCGGCGAGCAGCAGCGCACGGAACACCCGCTCGCGCGCAGGCCGGACGTTGCGCAGCTCGATCTGCGCGCGCAGCGCCTGGACCTGGCGCGCGAGTTGAGCCATTACGGCCGACGCGAGCGCCGAATCGTTGCGCATCGCGTCAAGCAGGGCACGCTTGGGGATCGCGGCGACCGTGGCCGGCGCGGCGGCAACCGCGTCGCAGTGGTAGCGGTCGGAGAACAGCGCCGCCTCGGCGAATCCTTCGCCCGCGCGCGCGACGTGGAGCGTCACCGCCGCGCCATGGGCGAGGTGGCGGCGCAGCGCGATCCGGCCGCGTTCGACCATGAACACGGCGGTCGCGGGATCGCCCTGGCGGAACAGCGTCTCGTCCGCGTCAAGCGCGCGACGCCGTACGCCGCGCGCGACGCGCGGCGGCAGGGCATCCGGCGAGAGCATGTTCATCGCGCCGGACTATAACGCGTCCGGCGCGGCGCGCACCTACGCGGCCGCAGCGACCGGCGCGCCCCAGAACTGCGCGCGCATTCGGCGTTCGTAAGCGACGAGGTTGGCGTGGCGCAGCGCCTCGTCCTTCAGCGGCGAGGCGAAGTCCGGCACGACGATCGCGGCGATCATGGCGTAGACCGTGGCGTCGACCGCGGTCGGCCGGCTGCCCATGAAATAGGGCCTGTCGGCGAGATGCGCGGCGACGGCGCGGAAATCGGCGATGCCGAAGCCGTAGATCTCGTCGCGGCTGTGGCGGCCGAGGCCCTGGAGGTGCAGCGTCCGCCGGATCCTGCGCTGGACCAGCATCGGCACGAGCGAGCGCACCACCGGCGGCAGCCCGCCGAAGAACGTCTCGCGCACCACCGCCCAGGCCGCTGGTTCGATCCAGCGCATGTAGACGCCGACCCAGTAGGTGCGCTCCTCCAGCATGCGCGCGAAGGCGTGCGCGACCGCGCGCTCCGCCGGGGAGAGCCCGGCGTCGAAGTCGATGCCGGTCGTGCGCTCGAGATGGAGGCGGATCAGTTCCGAATCGCCGAGCGTGGTGCCGCCATCGACGATTGCCGGCAGCTTGCCCTTGGGGCCGCGGCCGGGATCGTTCACCGGCTCGACGCGATAAGGGACGCCGGCCAGCTTCAGCAGGATCTCGGCCTTGAGGCAGAACGGGCTGGGGTCGGGCAGGCCGAAGGCGGGGTGGTACTTGATCAGCGTGATCATCGGAGGCGTCCTCTCGGCTTCGGTTGGCACGAACGCGCATACCCTAGCCCAGCCCTCCTGACAGCATGCTGTCAGGAGGGCGCGAACATGCTACCGGTCTTCCTGGAGGGTCATACGATGCGGCGAGCCGATCGGTTGCTTCAGATCGTCCAGATCCTGCGCCGCCGGCGCAGACCGACCACGGCGGACAGCCTTGCCGCGGAACTCGAGGTGTCCGCCCGCACGGTCTATCGCGACATGGACGCGCTGCTGGCGGGCGGCGTGCCGATCGCGGGCGAGGCCGGCATCGGCTACGTGCTGCGCGCGGGCTACGACCTGCCGCCGCTGATGTTCACGATCGAGGAGATCGAGGCCGTCGTCCTGGGCGCGCAGATGGTGGCCAAGACCGGCGACCGCATGCTCGCGCGCGCCGCCGAGGATGCGGTGGCCAAGATCGCCCACGTGCTGCCCGGCGCGCTGCGCGAGGAGCTCGAGCGCACGGCGCTGTTCGCGCCCGATGTCGGGTGCAAGGCGCCGATCGACCTCGCCCCGGTGCGCGCCGCGGTGCGCCGCGAGCGCAAGCTCAAGATCGCCTATCGCGACGGCGCCGAGCGCGCGACCGAACGGCGGATCTGGCCGCTGCTCGTGGCGTTCCTCGGCGAGGCCGCGCTGGTGGGCGCGTGGTGCGAGCTGCGCCGCGACTTCCGTACCTTCCGCGCGGACCGCATCGCCGCGATCGAACCGCTCGAGGAACGCTTCGACGGCAGGCGCGGTGCGCTGCGGCGCGAATACCTCGCCGCGATCGACATGATGGACTGAAGGACCGCGCGCGAATCGGACCGAGACATCGCCGCGTCAAGATGGTTGAATCGCGCGACTCGTGCCGGAGGCAGGGAGGGGTTCGCTATGCCGCGATGGCTCACGGCCGCCGTCTTGTTGCTCGCCGCAGGGTTTGGCGCGGCGGCAGCCGCCGCCCAGGATGCGCGTGCGCCCTGGCCGTGGCAGCACGGTTCGTGGCGGGCCGGCGCGATCGTCGACGTCGAAGGCGGCCTGACCGGCGACCTCCGCGTGGCTGGCGCGCGGGTGACGATACGCGACGCGGTGCGCGGCGACCTTGCGGCCGCCGGCGCGATCGTGACCTTGCGCGGCCGGGTCACCGGGCGCGTGCGCAGCGCCGGCGCGCGCATCGAGCTCGACGGCCAGTTCGAAGGCACCGTCGACGCCGCGGGCGCCATCGTCACGCTGAGCGAACGCGCCTTCGTCGCCGACACGCTGCGGCTCGCCGGCGCAGAGGTCGAGATCGACGGCCATGTCGCCGGCAACGCCGCGATCGCGGCGGCCAATGTGATCATCGGCGGCACGATCGACGGCGATGTCGACATTACCGCCGCGACGATCGAAATCCTGCCCACCGCGCGGATCGGCGGGCGGCTCGTCTATCGCAGCCCGCAGGCCGCGCGCATCGCCACCGGTGCGGAGATCGCCGGCGACGTCGTGCGCGAGACCGCCCGCACCCCGGGGCCGATGGCCGAGATGATGCATCGCGGCGCCGCGGTGATGGCCTGGCTGCTGCGGATCGGATTGTTCGTGCTCGGCCTGGTGCTGGTCGGCCTGTTCCCCGCCGTCGGCCTGGGTGCCGCGCGCATGGTCGGCACGCGGCCGTGGGCGACGCTCGGCGCGGGGATCGCCGTGCTCGTCCTCACGCCGGCCGTGGCGGCGCTGCTCGCCTGCACGGTGATCGGCCTGCCGCTCGCCGCCATGCTGATGATCGCCTTCGCACTCGCCCTCATAGCGGCGTGGATCGTCGCCGCGCTGTGGCTCGGCGACGGCGTGCTGCGGCTCGCCTGGGAGAATGGCGGCTTCTGGCGTCGCGCGCTCGCGCTGCTGATCGGGCTCGTCGCGCTCGGCCTGCTGCGCAACACCCCGGTCGCGCGCGAGATCGCGCTGGTCCTGGGGATACTCCTTGGCATCGGCGCGCTGTGGCTGGAGCTGCGCCGCCGCCACCGCGGCGCCTGAGCGGGCCCGCTTCTTTTCCGCCGCCGTTTCCGCTACCAAGGCGGCAATGGCGTTCTTCCGCTCCGTTGCCACCGTCGGCGGCAATACCCTCGTCAGCCGGCTGCTCGGCTATGTGCGCGACATGCTCACCGCCGCCTATCTCGGCGCCGGGCCGGTGGCGGATGCGTTCCTCGTCGCCTTCCGCTTCCCCAACCTGTTCCGCCGCCTGTTCGCCGAGGGCGCGTTCAACGCGGCCTTCGTGCCGCAGTTCGCCGGCGCGGTTGCCACCGCGGGGCGCGAACGGGCGCGCGAATTCGCGGAGGACGCGCTGGCCGTGCTGCTCGCGGTGCTGCTCGCCCTGCTGCTCGCGGCCGAGATCGCGATGCCGTGGATCATTTCAGCCATCGCGCCGGGCTTCCGCGATGAGGCGGAGCGCTACGCGCTCGCGGTCGAGTTCACCCGCATCACCTTTCCCTATCTGCTGTTCATCTCGCTCGTCTCGCTGCAGGGCGGCGTGCTCAATTCGCTCGACCGCTTCGCGGCGGTCGCCTTCACGCCGGTGCTGCTCAATGTCTGCATGATCGGCGCCCTGCTGTTCCTCACGCCGTTCATGCCCAATCCCGGCCGCGCGCTCGCCTGGGGCGTCACCGCCGCGGGCGTCACGCAGTTCGTCTGGCTCGCCGCCTCCTGCGCGCAGGCCGGGATGAGCCTGCGCCTGCCCCGGCCGCGGCTGACGCCGGAGGTGAAGAAGCTGCTCGTGCTGATGCTGCCGGCGGCGATCGGCGGCGGCGTGCAGCAGGTCAACATCGTGATCGACACCGTGCTCGCGTCCTGGCTGCCGACCGGCTCGATCGCCTGGCTCTACTACGCCGACCGGATCTACGAGCTGCCGCTGGCGGTGATCGGCATCGCGGTGGGCACCGCGATACTGCCCCTGCTGGCGCGCCAGGTTCGCGGCGGCGAGGAGGACGCCGCACGCGCGACGCTCAACCGCGGCATCGAAGTGGGGCTGCTGCTCACCCTGCCGGCCGCCGCCGGGCTGTTCGTGCTCGCCGACCCGATCATCGCGGTGCTGTTCCAGCGCGGCGCCTTCGGCGCCGCCGACGTCGCCGCCACCGCGGCGGCGCTCGCGGTCTACGCCTTCGGCCTGCCGGCCTACGTGCTGGTGAAGATCCTCGCCCCGGGCTTCTATGCCCGCGAGGACACCGCGACGCCGGTGCGCATCGCCGTCGTATGCGTCGTCGTCAATACGCTGATCGGCATCGCGGCGATGCAGCTCTTCCGCCACGTCGGCCTCGCGCTCGCGACGGTCGCGAGCTCCTGGCTCAACACCGCGCTGCTGGCGCGCGGCCTCCACCGCCGCGGCGCCTTCGTTCCCAACGGCAGCCTGCGCACGCGCGTGCCGCGGATGATCGCGGCCAGCGCGGCGATGGGTGCGGCGCTGTGGTTCGCGCGGCCCTATGCGGCAACCTGGCTCGACGCCGGCGACACGCCGACGCGCGCCGCGGCGCTGTTCGCCGTGATCGCCGGCGGTGCCGCGCTGTTCTTCGCGGCGGCGGTGGCCCTGCGCGCCGCCGACCCGCGCGAGGTCGTGCGGCTGCTCAGGCGCGGGTGAGGCGATGAACGCGGGCGTCGTCGCGCTGGTGCTGCTGGCCGCCCTGCTGCACGCGGTGTGGAACGCGGTGCTGAAGGTCGAAACCGACCGGCTGCTGACGATCACGCTGTTCGTCGCCTTTGCCGCCGTGTTCGCCGCCTGCGCGGCGCCTTTCGTCGCGCTCCCGGCGCCGGCGAGCTGGCCCTATCTCGCGCTCTCGACCGTGCTGCAGAACCTCTACTGGGTGTTCCTCGCGGCCGCCTATCGCGAGGGCGATCTCGGCCAGGTCTATCCGATCGCGCGCGGCGTCGCGCCCGTGCTCGTGATGCCGCTTGCTGCCATCTTCGCGGGCGACCCGCTCGCCGCCACGCAGGTCGTCGCCGTGACGCTGATCGCCGGCGGAATCGCCGCGCTCGCGCTGCGCGATCCGGCGGCGCTGCGCCGGCAGCCGGGACCGGTGCTCTACGCGCTCGGCACCGGCTGCATCATCGCCGCCTACACGGTCGTCGACGGCATGGGCGCGCGCCGGTCCGGCAGCGCCGCCGGGTACATCGTCTGGCTGTTCCTGTTGAGCCCGCTGCCGCTGATGGCCTACGTGGCGATCCGCCGGCGCGGCGAACTGATGGCGCTGCTGGGCGGCCAGTGGGTGAGCGGCCTCGCCGGCGGGGCGCTGACGATCGTCGCCTACGGCCTCGTCGTGTGGGCGCTGACGCTCGGCGCGATGGCGGAGGTCGCGGCGCTGCGCGAGACCAGCGTCGTCTTCGCCGCGATCATCGGCAGCGTCGTGCTCAAGGAATCCTTCGGCCGCTGGCGCTTCGTCGCGTCGTGCGTGGTCGCCGCGGGGATCGTGCTGCTGCGGAGCTGAACCCTCACCGCCCGGCGCGGCCGAGCGCGCGCAGGCGGTCGAGCCAGCGCGCGCGCCTTTCGGCCGACGCCTCGACACGGCCGATCAGCGTCTCGCGGATCGGGCCGATGCCGGAGAAGCGCAGGATGTTGCGTTCCAGGCTGCGCAGGCTGTGGGCGAGGAAGTACCAGCGATAGAGCAAGGCCGGCATGCCCATCGTCACGACGATGCGCGCCGAGCGGCCGTTGAGCAGGCCCGGCCACATCGTGCGCTTGCCCTTGGCGATCGCGAAACCGGGGCGGAAGGCCTGCTCGAAGAAGGCCTTGAGCAGCGCCGGCATCGCGCCGAGCCACAGCGGGTAGACGATCACCAGATGCTCGGCCCAGCCGATCGCCTCCTGCGCGGCGGCGATGTCGGGCGTCGGCGCGTCGCTTTCCCATGACCGCGCGGACCGCAGGAAGCCGACGTCGAGCGCGGCAATGTCGACGCGACGGATCTCGTGGCCGGCCGCGAGCGCGCCCTCGGCATAGGCCTGCGCCAGGGCATGGCCGAACCGCCCCGGCTCCGGGTCGGGATGGCCATCGATGATCGCGATGCGCTTGCCCAACGCTGGAGCCTCCCGCGGTTGCAGCAATCGTGCAGGCAGCATGACGGCGTTGGCGCCGGGCAGCTTGATCCAGGGCAAAGCGCGGCGGATCGCGATCCGGCGTCCGCAGTAGTTGACCGGCCGGGGCCGCAAGGCGATAAAGGCCGCCTTCAGACCCCCAGCCCCAAACGCCCATCCCGCACATGAACCGCATCTTTTCCGGCATGCAGCCGACCGGCAACCTGCACCTCGGCAACTATCTGGGGGCGCTGCGCAACTGGGTGAAGCTGCAGCACGAGTTCGAGACGATCTTCTGCATCGTCGACCTGCACGCGATCACCTTGCCGCAGGACCCGGCCGAGCTGCGCCGCGCCACGCGCGAGGTCGCGGCCGCCTACATCGCAGCGGGCATCGACCCGGCCAAGAGCCTGATCTTCAACCAGTCGACCGTGCACATGCATGCCGAGCTCGCCTGGATCCTCGGCTGCTTCGCGCCGCTCGGCTGGCTCAACCGCATGACCCAGTTCAAGGAGAAGGCGGGCAAGGACCGCGAGAACGCGAGTCTCGGCCTCTATGCCTATCCGGTGCTGATGGCCGCCGACATCCTCGGCTACAAGGCGACGCACGTGCCCGTCGGCGAGGACCAGAAACAGCACCTCGAACTCGCGCGCGATATCGCCGGCGCCTTCAACCGCCGCTACGAGATGGAATACTTCCCACTGCCCGAGCCGCAGATCTTCGGCGCGGCGACGCGCGTGATGAGCCTGCGCGACGGCACCAAGAAGATGAGCAAGTCCGACGCCTCGGACATGAGCCGCATCAACCTGACCGACGACGCCGACGCGATCGCCAACAAGATCAAGAAGGCGAAGACCGACCCGCATCCGCTGCCGGATTCGGAGGACGGGCTCGCCGGCCGGCCGGAGGCCGACAACCTGCTCGGCATCTACGCCGCCCTCTCGGACATGACGATGCACAACGCGATCGCGGAGAACGCCGGCAAGCAGTTCTCGGCGTTCAAGAGGGACCTCGTCGACCGCGCCGTCGCGGTGCTGGCGCCGATCACCCAGCGCATGCGCGAGCTGACCAGCGACCCGACCGAGATCGACGGCATCCTCGCCCGCGGCGCGGAAAAGGCCGACGCGATGTCGGCGCCGCTGCTGGCCGAGGTCAAGCGCATCGTCGGCTTCCTGCGGCCGTAGCGCGCCATGGACGCGGCGCCCGGCGCGGCTGCCGATTTCGCCGCGCTGGGGCGCACCGGACGGGGCGCCTGGTGGCGCTACCTCGCGGGCCTCGTGTTCATCGTCGGCGGCTTCGTGCTGCTGGGGGCGCTGATCTTCGGCTTCGGCCCCGATCTCGACGAAGTCGGCCGCGACCCCTGGCTGGCGCAGTATCTTGCCCTCAACGTGCCGTTCCTGCCGCTGATCCCGCTCGTCCTGCTGGTCGTGTGGGCATGGCACGGGCGCAGCCCGCGCAGCGTGGCCACCGCGGCGCCGCGCTTCGGCTGGGGCCGCGCCGCGATCGCATTCGTCGCGTGCGGCGCGCCGCTGCTCGCGGTCTCGCTGCTCAGCGGCGACGAGACGGTGCCGGCCGATACCGGCACGGCGTGGATGCTGCGCATCCTGCCTTTCCTGCTGCTGTTCACGCCGATCCAGGCCGCGGCCGAGGAGATCCTGTTCCGCGGCTACCTGCTGCAGGCGACGGCATCGTTCACGCGCAGCCGCGCCGTCATCCTGGGGGTCAACGCCGTCCTGTTCGCGGCCGTGCACGGCATCAACCCGGAAGCGCTCGCCAGTCCGGTGCTCGCCCTGATCGGCTTCGCGATCTGGGGGGCGGGGCTCGCCTGGATCGCGCTGCGCGACCGCGGGCTCGAGCTCGTGATCGGCGCGCATGTCGCCAACAACCTGGTGAGCTTCGCCGTCGCCGGCTACCTGCGCCTGCCCTTCGACGCGCGCGCCGAGCA
>JAEUKZ010000429.1 GCA_016793045.1 Alphaproteobacteria bacterium | reverse complement strand
GGCGTCTGCGCCGCGGCGGCGGCGGCGAACGTGGCCGCGCCGATAATCGCGGCAAAGAGCCTGAGTGCGTTTTCATTCATCGGCTGGAGTTCTCCTGAATTCGGTCATTGGCGCATCGTCGCGCGCGCCGACATTAGCGCGATACCCCAGGCGCTTCAAAGCGAAGCCGCGCCCCCTCCATCGTCCCGGCCGGCCGGTCTCAAAGGTCGCGCATCTTGACGAACGAGGCACGCACGGGCTCGCCCATGATCGAGGTCGTCACCGACTTGCCGAGGCCGAAATCGGGCGGGAAATGCAGCGTGAAGGGAATCGCGTATTCCTGGTCGCGCGCGGCCGCGCCCGAGACGAGGAAGACCCCCGGCGGCACCGTCAGGATCATCTCGGCCGTGATCGAGCCGTCGTCGGCCTTGGCATAGGTGCCGTCGTAGCGCGTGCGGCGCATGTCGAAGCCGGTCATGCGGCCGGCCTGGAACAGCATCGCCCCCATGCCGGAGCCGGCCTTGCCGTGATAGCCGAACGAATAGAAGCCCTCTTCCATCGGCCTGAGTCCCCCCTTTGGCGCGCTTCGCTTGCGAAGGTTCTAACCCGAATTGCGGCGCGCGCAATGGTCGGATGACGGCGCGGCAGGTGATCGCCCGCGCCATTCCCGCTAAGCTGCCGGCCGACATCGCACAACCGGGGGAACGCCATGATCTATGAACTGCGCATCTACCGCTGCGTGCCGGGCCGCCTGCCCGCGCTGCTCAAGCGCTTCGAGACCATCACGCTCAAGCTGTGGGAGCGCCACGGGATCCGCCAGGCGGGATTCTGGACCGTCGCCATCGGCGAATCGAACCAGGATCTCTACTACCTGCTGCAGTGGGAATCGCTGGCCGAGCGCGAGAAGAAATGGGCGGCCTTCGCGAGCGATCCGGAATGGATCGCCAAGCGCGCCGAAACCGAGAAGGACGGCGCAATCGTCGCCAATGTCAGCAACCAGATGCTCCAGCCGACGAGCTTCTCCTCGGTGAAGTGAGGCGGGCGATCCGCCCCAGCGGACCCTCGCCCGGATCGTCTCGTCCGCGAGATCGCGATTCGCACCCCTCTCCCGCCGGGCGGGAGAGGGGACGCAGTGCCGCCGCTCCAGCGAGAACGATGCGGGTGCGGGCGCAACCGCGCCGCCACGTGCCGGTCGCGCACTGCGCGAGCGTCACCGGGCCGGCGACTTGAGTTCGACCGTGTTGCCGTCGGGATCGGCAAAATAGAGCGACGGGCCTTCGCCCTCGGCGCCGTAACGATTGCGGACCTCTCCGGGTTCGATGCCGTGGCGGCGCAGATGCGCCGCGATCGCCTCCGCATCCCAACTCTTCAACCGCAGGCAGAAATGCTCGAGGTTGCGCGCGGCTGCGGGCGTCGCGCCGGGCACGGCCAGCTTGAGGGCGCGCGCATCGACGATGTCGATCAGCGAATCGCCGGCACGAAGCTGGGTCAGGTGAAATGCCGGCTGACGCTTCTCCACCGTGCAGCCGAGGGCGCCGACATAAAACCGTTCCAGTCGCGGCGGATCGGCGCTGCGCAGCACGATGTGATCGAGGCCGGCGAGGGCGATCGGGTTGGGCGCAGTCATCGGCATCGCATTCGTCGCGTTTCCAATCGGTCCGGGCCGCCGCAGGCCGGCGGGGCGGCAACTGTACGACACCGCCTCACAAGCTGCACAGGCTGCTCGCGCCGGTGTCGAAGTGGAAGTGATCGTGATGGTCGCGGTTGGTGTTGGGCGTCAGCACCACGCCGAAGCGCCCGCAGGCGCCGCGCGCGACGGCGCGCAGGAACTGGCCGCGCGGGCCGGGGTCGCGCCAGTCGTCCTTCACCGAGACCGTTCCCTGCCTGGTGGTGAACGCCGCGATGTCGATCGCGTGGCCGCGCGCATGCTCCGACAGCCGGCCCGAACCGTTGACGCGCGTGCAGCGATAGGCCGACAGCACGCGGATGCGCGTGACCGGCCCGCCGAGATAGCGCGCGGCGGCGGGCTGCACGACATTGCGCTCAAAGTCGTCGACGGCGAGCGCGGTCTGGCACGACATCGTCGCCGGCCGGTCGAAATCGGCGACGCTGCCGCGCATCGCCACCGCGGTGCCGACGCCGCAACCGCTGCCGTCGGAAAGGTCGCCGCGGGATTCGAAGCGCACGCCGCGGCTGGCGAGCGCCGACAGGCAGGCCTGGCCGGAGAAGCTGTCCTGGCGCGGCGCGCGCTCGCCGCAGCCGGCAATGCCGGCGGTCAGGATCAGGGCGAAAAGAGCGCGAACCGGAACGCGCATGGCACCATTGGTCGAGTCGCCGGGCCTGCCGTCAAGCGAAGGCGCCGGGGGGGTTCAAAGCGGCCGCGTCTCCACCTTGCCGTCGCGGCATTGCAGCACGTGGCCTTCGGGCACCGCATGCCAGTGGTCGGCGACGCCGTCGAGCGGTTCCGAGAGGATCAGCATCGAGGCGCCGTCGTGGCCGCCCTTGCCGCAACAGACATTGCTGCCGGTGCCGTGGAACAGCGTCGGCGAGCGCGCATCCGACGACCAGCGCACGGCCCACACCGTCTCGCCGTCGGTGAGCGCGGCGGTGAGCCGGAACGGCTCCTCGACATGAGCGGCGGCCATCACCTCGCAGACTTCGGCGACCGTGCGCGCGATCGCGCCTTCCGGATCGGCCTCCAGTCCGTTGGTGAGCAGCAGGTAGAAGAACGTCTCGCTGTCGGTCGTGCCCTGGCGGGCGCGATAGAACGGCGCGGCGATGCGGAAATCGAGGTCGCGCGCGACCTGGTCGAACCCGCCGATCTGGCCGTTGTGCATGAACAGCCAGCGGTTGTGGCGGAACGGGTGGCAGTTGGCGCGGCTCGCCGCCGTGCCGGTCGAGGCGCGGACATGGGCGAAGAACAGCCCGGTGCGGATCTGCTCGGCGATCGACTTCAGGTTCTCGTCGTTCCAGGCCGGGCGCAGGTCGCGGTAGAGGCCGGGCTCGTCGCGCTCGCCGTACCAGCCGACGCCGAAGCCGTCGCCGTTGGTGGCACTCACGCTCTTGCGCGCGTGCAGCGACTGCTGGATGAGCGAGTTCTCCGGCTTGAACAGCAGGTGGTCGAGGTAGATCGGTTCCCCGACATAAGCGAGCCAGCGGCACATGACCTGATCGAGCACCCTCGTGCGGCGCGACCCCGCGCCTGCAGACAACCGGCGGGCCGGCCGAACTATTCCACCCTCGCAGCCTATCAGCCCAGCGGTTAACGGGCGTATAATCCCACGCGAATTCCACGGCAACGCGTTCTTTCGATGCGCTTCCCGACCTTCGGCCCGGCCGCGCGTGGCGCCGTCCTGTCCCGCCGGCGCCTGTTGCGCTGCGGGATGGCCGCGCTCGCAGCGCCCGCGGTGTCGCGCATCGCCGCGGGCCAGCCGCTTGGCCGGGCCGATCCGTTCACCCTGGGTGTCGCATCGGGCGCGCCGCTGGCCGACGCCGTGGTGATCTGGACCCGCCTCGCGCCCTCGCCGCTCGCCGTGGACGGTGGCCTGGGCCCGGCGCCAGTGGCCGTCGACTGGGAGGTTGCGGGCGACGAGCGCTTCGCGACGATCGTCCGGCGCGGGAGCTTCGAGACCGCGGCCGCGACGGCGCACTGCGTCCATGTCGACGTGCGCGGCCTCGCCCCGGCGCGCTGGTACTGGTACCGCTTCCACGCCGGCGGCGCGACCAGCCCGGTCGGCCGCACCCGCACCGCGCCCGCCGCAGGGGCTCCGACCGAGCGGCTGCGCTTTGCCTTCGCCTCCTGCGCGCATTACGAGCAGGGCTTCTTCGCCGCCTTCCGCCACATGGCGGCCGAGGCGCCCGACCTCGTCGTCTTCCTCGGCGACTACGTCTACGAGGCGTCGTGGGGCCGCGATCTGGTGCGCCGCTACGACATGTCGCCGGCGCGAACGCTGGCGCAGTATCGCACGCGCTATGCCCAGCACCGCCTCGATGCAGACCTCCGCGCCGCGCACCAGGCGGCGCCGTGGATCGTCACCTGGGACGATCACGAGGTCGCCAACGACTACGCCGATCTGCGCGACGAATCGCTCGACGCCGATTTCCGCGCCCGCCGCGCCGCCGGCTACCAGGCGTTCTGGGAGCACATGCCGCTGCGCGGGCCGCCCCCGCGCGACTGGCGCGATCTGCGAGTCTACGATCGCTTCGACTTCGGCGATCTCGCCCGCTTCCACGTGCTCGA
>JAEUKZ010000414.1 GCA_016793045.1 Alphaproteobacteria bacterium | reverse complement strand
GCAGACGCGCAAACTGTCCGTCAAATCCGCGGGGCTCCGTCCCCAGGAGGGCTTCATGCCCCAGCGACCGATCAGCGCTGTTCTACCCATTCCGGCCGCCACGGCGGCCGCACTTCCGGTCGGCCGCATTTCGACGGCCCGCCGGCTGCACGCGCCGGGGGCGGCGCGGAACACCGATCACAGCTTTGACACGCCGACCGGGCTAACCGCGAAGCGGCCGCCCGCATTGTCTGGGAGGGGACCAGGACGTCACGTCAATCCTGGCCGCGCGGGCGCTCCGTGCCGGCCGCAACCGGAGAACCGGAAATGACTTCGCTCCTTCCCAGCAGACGGTCCTTCCTGCGCGGCGCGGCCGCGTCCCTCGCCGGTGCCGCGCTCGGCCCGATCGCGCGCGCGCAGCCAGCGCCGGCGGTGTCGTGCGCGCTCGTGCTCGCCGCCGACGTGTCGAGCAGCATCGATGGCGAGCATTGGTGGCTCCAGCGCAAGGGCTACGCGGAAGCCTTCCTCAATCCCGAAGTCATCCGCGCCATCACCGAGACCCCGAAGCGCCAGATCGCCGTGAGCTATTTCGAGTGGTCGGGCTATCGCAACCAGCACGTCATCGTGCCGTGGACGGTCGTCGCATCCGAAGAGGACGGCGCCGCGATCGCCGATCTGCTGCTCGAGGGACGCCGCCCGTTCGAGGGCCCGACCGCGATCGGCGCGGCGCTCGAATGCAGCATGCTCCAGCTCACCGCATGTCCCTTCACCGCCGATCACAAGGTGATCGACGTCTCCGGCGACGGCGGCAACAACGACGGCCCGCCGCCCGAGGAGACGCGCGACCAGGCCGCGCGGGCGAGCGTGCGCGTCAACGGCCTGCCGATCGACTGGGCGCGCTCGCACCCGCCGTCAGGCATTTCGATCGGCGACTATTATCGCGGCAGCGTGATCGGCGGCCCGAGCGCCTTCGCCGTGCCCGCGGTCGGCTTCGACACCTTCGCCTTCGCCCTCGCCGCCAAGCTGCGCAGCGAGGTGGCGTAAGCGGACGCCGGATTCAGGAGCCCCGCCCGCCGGCCGGATCGGGCGCGACAAGCGGGCGTGCCGCCGGCGAGTGGTCCAGCGCCGCCGCGCTGGCGCGGATCACCAGGCGGTGCGGCAGCTGGCGGCTCGGCGCGGGACGCTGCGGATCGTCGATGTGATCGATCAGCAGGCCCGCGGCGGCGCGGCCCATCTCGCGGCGCGGCTGGTGGATGGTGGTCAGCCGCGGATTGAACGCGGCGGCAAACGGGATGTCGTCGAAGCCGACGACCGAGAGATCCGCCGGCACGCGCAGCCCGCGCGCATGGGCGGCGTTGATCGCGCCGATCGCCATTTCGTCGCCGGCGCAGAACACCGCGGTCGGCCGCACCGGCAGGTCGAGCAGCCGCGCCATCGCCGCCTCGCCCGATGCGACGCTGAAATCCCCATCGACGACGACTCCGTCGCACGCCGCAATGCCGGCGGCGGCCAACGCCGCGCGATACCCGGCGATGCGCTGTGCGGCGACGTTGCTGCCCGGGCGGCCGGCGATGTGCGCGATCCGGCGATGGCCGAGGCCGAGCAGATGCGCCGTCGCCTCGCGCGCCGCACCCGCATTGTCGATCGACACGGTCGGCACATCGAGATCGTGCACCCGCTCCGAGATCGCGACGACACGGTCCTTCGCCGCCAGCGCCGACAGCGAATCGGGGATGCGGCCCATCAGCAGGATGAGGCCGTCGACCGCGCCGGTGTGCAGGTTGCGGCCGAGCGCCTCCGCGCGCTCCGCGGATCCCGACGTGTTGCCGACCAGCACGCCGTAGCCGCGCGACTGCGCCTCCTCCTCCACGCCCAGAACGACCTCGCCGAAGAACGGGTTGGCGATCGTCGGCAGGATGATCAGGATCTGCCGGCTGCGCTGCAGCCGCAGGCCGCGCGCGACCTGGTTGACGACGTAGCCTTCGTCGCCGGCGATGCGCGCGATGCGCCGGCGCATCTCGGGCGCGACGAGCGTCGAGCCGGCAAGCGCGCGGCTGACCGTCGAGACCGAGACCCCCGCCCGTTGCGCGATGTCGGCCATCGTCGGTCGCCCGGCCCGCGGCTCCGGCGGCGGCTGCGATCGTCTGGACATGGATTCAATTCTCGCCCCTGGCGCCGCCGCCGTCCAGCGTCTTGACGTTATTTGCAATCGATTGTAATCTACCTCTCAAAGCGGAATTGGCGCGGCCGTGCCAGCGCCGAAACGACGCCAATGAGGAGGAACGCGATGGAGAAACCAGCAGCGATCAGTCGCCGCCAAGCGCTCGCCATGGGTGCCGGCGGATTCTTCGCGCTCACGGCGGACGAGGCGAGCGCCCAGGGCCAGACCCGGCTCACGTTCTGGACGGTGCGCCTCAACACGCCCGAGCTCTCGGCCGCACTGCGCGGCATCCTGCAGCAGTTCGAGCGCGAGCATCCGAACATCCGCATCACCCACGAACCGGTGAGCGGCAATCTCGTCTATCCGAAGTTCCTCACCGCGATCCGCGGCCAGACGATGCCCGACATCGCCGAGGCCTATTCCTATCATCCGCTCCAGTTCGCCGCCGTGAACCAGATGGAGCCGATGGACGACATCATCGCCGAGTGGCAGGCGAACGGGCAGCTCGCCAACATCTTCAACGAGTTCGCTTACCGCAAATTCTACTGGCGCGACCACTACTGGGGCGTGCCGTACAATCTCGACATCCGCGCGATCTACTATCGCAAGGACCTGCTGGAAGCGAAGAACATCGCCCCGCCGACCAACTGGGAGCAGTTCCAGGCTGCGGTGCTCGCCTGCCACGACCCGCGCGCCGGCGTGTCGGGTCTCGTCTTCCCGGCGGGCAACTTCCACATCGCCCAGCACTTCTACATGTCGTTCATGTTCCAGGCGGGCGGCAGCATCCTCGACCGCGAGGGCAACCTGATCTTCGGCACGAGCGCGCGTGAAGCCAACGTGCGCGCGCTCACCTACCTCACCGACTTCGCGACCAAGCACCGGGTGACGCCCGCGGGCATCGCCTCCTACAACACCGACGAGGCGCACACCGTCTTCCTGCAGGGCCGCGCCGCCTTCGGCATGGGCACCGGCGGCCTGATCAACCGGATCATGCGCGAGAACCCGAGCCTGTTCGACAAGGTCGGCATCCTCGAGGTGCTCGAGGGTCCGGCCGGACGCGAGCGCAAGCTCACCGCGGGCTTCTACAATCCGATGTTCGTGTGGGTCCACAGCCCGGGCAAGGAAGCGGCCAAGACCTTCATCCGCTGGTTCATCCGCTCCGGCCGCCTCGAGCCGCTGTACCAGGCGTCGCCCGGCCAGCTGTGGCCGATCTTCCGCGCCGACGTGGGCTCCGAGCGCGTGCGCAGCAACCGGCTGCTCAACGAAGCGCTCACCAAGGTCGTGCCCTATGCGACCGACTTCGCCTATCCCGGCTACGGACGGCCGGAGATGGGCGTGATCGACGGCGAGAAGATGTTCGCGGCGCCGGTCAACGAGGTCGTCGTCGGCACCAAGACGCCCGAGCGCGCGGTGGCGGACGCCCACGCCGAGATGCTGCGGGTCTTCAACTCCTAACCACCACGACGAGCCCCGGCGCCCGGATCGTCCGGACGCCGGGGCTCGCATCACCGGGGGATCGGCAAGCGATGTATCGGCGTCGGCGCGCACGCTTCGCCTATTTCCTCATTCTGCCCTCGCTGATCGTCATCACGCTCCTCGACCTCTATCCGGTGATCGAGGGCGTGTTCGTCAGCCTGCAGAACCAGAACATGATGCGCCCGAATCCGGAGGCCTATGTCGGCCTTCGCCACTACACGCGCGCCCTGTTCGAGGACATCGTCTTCTGGTCGAGCGTCGGCAAGACGCTGATCTGGACCGCCGGATCGGTGATCGGCGGCTACATCGTGGCGCTCTGCCTCGCGCTGCTGCTCGACCGCGAGCTGCAAGGGCGCAACTTCTTCCGCGCCCTGTTCCTGCTGCCCTGGGTCATTCCCGACGTCTGCACCGCGCTCCTGTGGAAGTGGCTCTACGGCGACGAGTTCGGCGTCATCAACTTCCTGCTGCTCCAGGCCGGACTGATCGAAACGCCGGTGCAGTGGCTCGCCAATCCCGACATGGCAATGGGCTCGGTCATCGTCGTGCAGATCTGGAAGCTCTACCCGGTCATGTTCGTGGTGCTGCTGGCGGCGCTGCAGAACGTGCCGCGCGAGCTGCACGAGGCGGCGACGATCGACGGCGCCACCACGCGCCAGGCGTTCTGGTACATAACCCTGCCCTTCATCCGCTCGACCAGCGTCATCATCACGCTGCTCGCCTCGATCTGGACCTTCCAGTCCTTCGACGTCGTCTATCTGCTGACCGGCGGCGGGCCGTCGGGCGCCACGCGCATCCTGCCGACGCTGATCTACGAGAAGGCGTTCTGGGGCCTCGAGATGGGCTACGCGACCGCGCTCGGCCTGCTGATGCTGGTCTGCCTGCTGGCGATCAGCGTCGCCTATCTGTTCGTCTATAGGACCCAGCGGGGCGAAGCATGACCGCGACCACGACGACCCGCATGGAATCGGTGACGCTGCTGCGCCAGCGCTACCGCCGCGCGTTCATCGCCCTGCTCGCCTACGGCGTGCTGGCGGTGGCGGCGACGGTCGCCCTCTTCCCGGTGTTCTGGATGGCGTCATCGTCGCTCAAGCCCGGGCCCGAGCTGTTCGCGCGCGACATGACGCTGCTGCCCGTCAACTGGACGCTCGAGAACTATCGCAACGTCTGGAACAACACGAATTTCCCGCGCTATTTCTGGAACAGCTTCCAGGTCGCGGCGCTGTCGACCATCCTCTCGGTGGTCATCTCGATGTATGCGGCCTATGCGCTGGCGCGCATCCAGTTCGCCGGCCGCTACGCCTTCGGCCTGCTGATGCTGGTCACGCAGATGTTCCCGCACATCCTGCTCGTGCTGCCGCTCTTCCTCATCATCCAGCGCATCGGCCTGCTCAACACCCATGCGGCGCTGATCATCGCCTATACCGCGTTCTCGCTGCCGTTCACGATCTGGCTGCTGCGCGGCTTCTTCGAGTCGATTCCGGAGGAGCTCGAGGAGGCCGCGGCGATCGACGGCGCCTCGCAGCTGATGACCTTCCACCGGATCATCCTGCCGCTCGCCGGGCCGGGGCTCGCCGCGGTGACGATGTTCGGCTTCATCCGCGGCTGGAACGAGTTCCTGTTCGCGCTCGTGTTCCTGCAGTCGCGCGAGCTGTTCACGCTGCCGATCGGCCTCGCCAACTTCCAGGAGGAATACACGTTCCGCTGGGACCTGATCATGGCGGGCGCGGGGATCATCACCCTGCCGGTGCTGTTCCTCTTCCTGCTCATGCAGCGCTTCATCGTCCAGGGCCTGCTCGGCGGCGCCGTCAAAGGCTGACCGCCCGCGTTCAACACAGCAAACCGAGGAGATCGTCGATGAGATTCGGAGCCGCATCCTGGCCCTTCCAGTGGGACCCGCCCTACGAGACCGCGATCCGCAGGATCGCCGGGCTGGGCTTCAAGGCGATCGAGCTGATCGCCTGGAACAAGGACTACCTGAAGGACTACTACACGCCCGCCAAGATCAAGGAACTGCGCGGCGTCCTGAAGGAGGAAGGCATCGCGCTGTCGCAGTTCGTGTCCACGCCGCACGACCTGTCGAGCGGCGAAAAGGCCAAGCGCGACGCCGCAGTCGAACACTGGCAGCGCGCGGTCGAGGTCGGCGCTGAGCTCGGCTCCAAGATCATCAACATGGTGAGCTCGCACGGTTTCGCGATGCGCGACGGCCAGGAGGTGCCGCGCATCACCACCAAGCCGCTGGTGCAGAAATATTCGGTCAAGCTGCCGAGCGGCCTCGACTGGGACCGCAACTACGACGACTACGTCGAGGCGCTGAAGCGCTGTGCCGCCGCCTGCGAGAAGGCCGACGTGTCGATGAGCATCGAGCCGCATCCCGGCCGCTACGTCGCCAACACCGACGGCGCGCTGCGTCTGCTCGAGCATGTCGGCTCCAAGGCGGTGGGCATCAACTTCGATCCCAGCCACACCTTCCCGGTCGGCGACTTCCCCAACGTCACCGTCTATCGGCTCGGCAAGCGCATCCTGCACTGCCATGTCTCCGACAATGACGGCGTCACCAACGTCCACTGGCGGCCCGGCATGGGCAAGATCGACTGGGTGGCGATGTTCCAGGCGCTCAAGGACATCGGCTACGACGGCACGATCTCGGTCGAGCTCGAGGACGTGCCGGGCGTGTCGCGCGGCCCCAACTCGACCGCGCCGGGCGTCTACCGCCACCCGACCGCGACCGACGAGTTCGTCGCCGAGACGGTCGCGGGGATGAACTACCTCAAGGGCATCTGCAAGGACATCGGCATCCCGGTGCAGTGACGGCCATGGCGCAGCGGCCCATCCTTCGACGCGCGCGGATAGATGGACCTGCAAAGACACCCCCATCTTGAGTAGCATTCCGGTGCCCCTGAGCTTGCCGAAGGGGCGCCGGAATGCGTGTCGAACGACACGCCGCAGCGGGACTTCGGCGCCGGCACCACACCACGACCCGGAGAGCATCGGACATGGCAACAGAGCTGGTCTTCGTCGGCACCTACAGCGAGCCGCTGCTCTTCGGCACCGGCCAGGTGATGAACGGCAAGGGCAAGGGGATCTACGCCTTCCGCTTCGATCCGGCGACCGGCGCGCTCGATCCTTCGACGGTCACCGAGGGCGTGCGCAACTCCTCGTACCTGGCGTTCGATCCGACGCGGCGGTTCCTCTACTGCGTCAACGAGTTCAAGGAGTACGAGGGCAAGGCGAGCGGCGCGGTGAGCGCCTATCGCATCGACCCGGCGACCGGGGCGCTCGCCTATCTCAACACCGTGGCAAGCCACGGCACCGACCCCTGCCATCTGATCGTCGACGCCAGCGGGCGCAACGTGCTGGTGGCGAATTTCGCCAGCGGCGGCGTCTGCGTGCTGCCGGTGCGCGCGGACGGCTCGCTCGGTGAGGCCTCGCTGGTGATCCAGCACGCCGGCTCGAGCATCGACCCGGTGCGCCAGAAAGGCCCGCATGCCCACGCCGTCGCGATCGACCGGGCCAACCGCTTCGTCTTCGTGCCCGATCTCGGGATGGACAAGGTGATGATCTACGCCTTCGACCCGGCGACCGGGTCGCTGACGGCGAATGCGGCGCAGCCTTTCGTCGCGACCAAACCGGGCGCCGGCCCGCGCCAGCTCGTCATGCATCCCGGCGGCGGCTTCGCCTATCTGATCAACGAGCTCGACTCGACGATGACGGCGTTCCGCTACGACGCAGCGCGCGGCACGCTCGCCGAATTGCAGACGCTCTCGACCTTGCCGGCCGGCTTCGACGGCCGCAACAGCTGCGCCGAGGTGCAGATCGCGCCCTCGGGCCGCTTCCTCTACGGCTCCAACCGCGGCCACAACAGCATCGCCATCTTCGCGATCGACCCGAACGACGGCACGCTCGCCCTGCGCGGCCACGAAAGCACGCGCGGGCGCATCCCGCGCAATTTCGAGGTGAGCCCCGACGGTGCGTTCCTGATCGCCGCCAACCAGGACACCAGCGACCTCTATTCCTTCCGCATCGATCCCGCGACCGGCCTGCTGAGCTGGACCGGCAACAAGGCGGAGGCCGGCACGCCGATCTGCGTGCGCTTCCTGTAGACTGCCGGCAATCGAACAGCCGGAGATCCCGACCATGGCCAAGCTTCGCATCGGCGTCATCGGCACCGCGAACGTCGCGCGCCAGTTCATCGCCGACGTGGCGCCTTCGCCGACCGTGGAGATCGTCGCCGTCGCCAGCCGCGACGCGGCCAAGGCCGAGCGCTTCGCGCGCGCGGCCGGGGTCGCGCGCTTCCACGCCTCCTACGACGCGCTGCTGGCGGACCGCGCGATCGACGCGATCTACAATCCGCTGCCCAACAGCATGCACGCCGAATGGACGATCAAGGCTGCGGCGGCCGGCAAGCACATCCTGTGCGAGAAGCCGCTGTCGGTGACGGCGGACGAAGCGCGGGCGATGTTCGCCGCGGCGCGCAAGCACGGCGTCCACCTGGTCGAGGCCTATCCCTATCTCGCCCACCCGCAGACGCAGACGATGCGGGCCCTGCTCGACGAAGGGGCGATCGGCGCAGTGAAGCTGATCCGCGCCTCGATCGGGTTCACGGTGTTCGATCCCGCAACCAACATCCGCCTCAACGCCGAGCTCGCCGGCGGGGCGCTGCGCGACTGCGGCAGCTATCCGGTCAGCTTCGCGATCGTCGTCGCGAAGGAGAAGCCGGCGCGCGTCCATGCCGCGGCGCGGTGGGCGCCGAGCGGCGTCGACCATTCGCTGGTGGCGACGCTCGAATTCCGCAGCGGCATCCTGGCGCAGATCGCCTGCAGCGTCGCCGTCGGCAGCCACCGCCACGCGCTGGTCGCCGGCGACGGCGGGGTGCTCGAGACGACCTTCCTCAACCATCCGCCGCTCGGCGGCCCGTCGGAGATCCACCTCAAGCGCGGCAACCGCTCCGACACGCCGCGCGAGACGATCGCCGCGGCGGGCGGCAGCGGCTTCCGGCTGGAGGCCGAGGCGTTCCAGCGCCTGGTCGCCGGCGACGCGGCGGCGTGGACCGGCGTCACCGCCGCCCAGTCCGTCGACATCATGGAGACGCTCGAGGCGATCCTGAAGAGCGCGCACGGCGGCGCCCCGGTCGACCTGCCGGCCTGAACCGAAGAGGGCGCCTGTTCACGGCGCCGTCCGCCTGTTACTGATGCGGCCCCGACCGGAGGAAACACCCTTGGCCGCAGCTGCCGTCGACGAGGTCGATTCGTCGCATTCCTGGGTACGCCTGGCCGTCGCCGTCGTTCTGAGCAGCATCGGCGGCGTCGGCATGTGGTCGGTCGTGGTCGCGCTGCCGGCGGTGCAGGCCGAATTCGGCGTCGCGCGCGCCGACGCCTCGCTGCCCTACACCCTGGTCATGCTCGGCTTCGCCGTCGGCGGCGTGGTGATGGGCCGCTTCGCCGACCGCCGCGGCATCATCCAGCCGGTGGTGTTCGGCTCGATCGTCATGGCGCTCGGCTACATCGCCAGCGGCTATGCCACGACCTTGTGGCAGTTCGCGCTGCTGCACGGGGTGATGATCGGGCTGCTCGGCAGCTCGGCGACCTTCGCGCCGCTGATCGCCGACGTCTCGCGCTGGTTCCTCAAGCGGCGCGGCATCGCGGTCACCGTCTGCGCGTCGGGCAACTACATCGCCGGCTTCATCTGGCCGCGGGTGATCCAGCACTTCATCGACACGGCGGGCTGGCGCGCCACCCATATCGGCATCGGGCTGTTCTGCCTCGCGACGATGCTGCCGCTGTCGCTGATGCTGCGCCGGCCGGCGCCGCCGCACGACGCCGCCGCCGGCGCGCCGGTGCAGGTCCGCGGCCAGGGCGGGCTCGGCCTGTCGCCGCGGGCGCTGCAATGGGTGCTGGTGTTCGCCGGCCTCGCATGCTGCCTCGCCATGTCGATGCCGCAGGTCCACATCGTCGCCTATTGCGGCGATCTCGGCTACGGCGTGGCGCGCGGCGCCGAGATGCTGTCGCTGATGCTCGGCTTCGGCATCTTCAGCCGCGTCGCATCGGGCTTCATCGCCGACCGGGTCGGCGGGCTCGCGACGCTGCTGCTCGGCTCGGCGCTCCAGGGACTCGCCCTGCTGCTCTACCTCGTCTTCGACGGGCTGTGGTCGCTCTACGTCATCTCGGCGCTGTTCGGCCTGTTCCAGGGCGGGATCGTGCCGAGCTACGCGATCATCGTGCGCGAGTATTTCGCGCCCAACGACGCGGGCACGCGGGTCGGCCTGGTGCTGATGGCGACGCTGTTCGGGATGGCGATCGGCGGCTGGCTGTCGGGTGCGATCTTCGACTGGACCGGCTCCTATGCCGCGGCCTTCGCCAACGGGGCGGCGTGGAATCTGCTCAACGTCGTCATCGTGGGCTGGCTGCTCTACCGCGCCGGCGGGCCGTGGGCGGTCGGCCGGGCACGCCGGGTCGCCGCCGCGGCCTCCTAGTTGTCAGCGCCGCGATTGTGTGGTCCGATCATCAACCCCCTGTCGTGCCGCAGTGATTTCGGCCCGGCCAAAGAGGATCCATCCCCATGATCGAGCCCGTGTCGCCGTCGCCCAGCGAGCCGGATGTCGCGGTGTTCGATCGCGTCGAATCCAAGGTCCGCAGCTATTGCCGGCTGTTCCCGCGCAAGTTCGTGCGCGCGCGCGGCGCGCGCCTCACCGACGACGCCGGCGGCAGCTACATCGATTTCCTCGCCGGGTGCGGCTCGCTGAACTACGGACACAACCACCCCGCCATCAAGCAGGCGCTGCTCGACTACATCGCCGATGACGGCGTCGCGCTCAGCCTCGACATGTACACCGCGGCGAAGGAGGCGTTCCTCGCCGAGTTCGAGCGCACGATCCTGCAGCCGCGCAACCTCGACTACAAGGTGATGTGCACCGGGCCGACCGGCGCCAACGCGATCGAGGCGGCGCTCAAGATCGCGCGCCGCGTCACCGGCCGGACCAACGTCGTCGCCTTCACCAACGGTTTCCACGGCATGTCGCTGGGCGCGCTTTCGGCGACCGGCGACCGCACCAAGCGCGCCGGCGCCGGGATCAATCTCGACGGCGTGACGCGCGCGCCGTTCGAGGGCTATTTCGGGCCGGACGTCGACACGGCGGCGCAGCTCGAACGGCTGCTCGACGATCCGTCCGGCGGCATCGACCTGCCGGCCGCGATCCTGCTCGAGACGGTGCAGGGCGAGGGCGGCGTCAACGCCGCTTCGGCGCCGTGGGTGCAGCGCATCGCGGCGCTCGCGCGCAAGCATGGCGCGCTGCTGATCGTCGACGACATCCAGAGCGGCTGCGGGCGCACCGGCCGCTTCTTCAGCTTCGAGGAACAGGGCGTGACGCCGGACATCGTCACTCTGGCGAAGTCGCTGTCGGGGCTCGGCCTGCCCTTCGCGGTGACGCTGTTCCGGCCGGAGCACGACATCTGGTCGCCGGGCCAGCACAACGGCACCTTCCGCGGCAACAACCATGCTTTCGTGGCGGCGACCGCGGCGCTCCGGCACTTCTGGCGCAGCGACGACTTCGCGGCCGACGTTCAGCGCAAGGGCGCGATCCTCGCAGCGCGGCTCGAGGCGATGGCCGCGCGCCATGCGCCGCATGTCCGGCGCAGCAAGGGCCGCGGCATGATGCGCGGCATCGAGATCGAGAGCGGCGCGCTCGCCGCACGCGTGATCGAAGCCGCGTTCGCGCGCGGGCTGGTCATCGAGGGCAGCGGGCCGAGCGATGAGGTGATCAAGGTGATGGCGCCGCTCGCGATCGCGGACGACGAACTCAACGCCGGGCTCGACATCCTCGACAGCGCGCTCACCGCCGTGTTGCGGGCGAACCGGCGCTCCGCGGCCGAATAGGGCATGACGCTGGCGGACGCCACCGCGCCGGCCAAACGCCGCGCCGACGCGCCGCGCACGAATCCGATGCTGGTGCCGCCGCGCGTCGGGGTGAACGCCGTCCTGGCCGCCGTCCATCTGGCGCTGCAGGGCTTCCAGCTTTTCGTGCTGCCGCTGGTGCTGCTGCCGCGCAGCCCGTGGTGGGCGCTGCTGCTGATCCCGCTGGCCGCCGCCAACAACCCGCTGTGGTCGCTGATCCACGAGACGGTCCACGGCAGCTTCAACCGCAACGCGGCGATCAACCGCCTGGCCGGCCGCGCGCTGGCGATCGCCTTCGGCTCGCCCCTGCGCGTGCTGACCGTCGGCCACCTGCTGCACCATCGGTTCAACCGCACCGCGCTCGACCGGCCGGACATGTTCGATCCGTCGCGCGGCTCGCGCGCCGGCGCCGCCATCGGCTACTACTACCAGCTGCTGGTCGGCCTCTACGTCTCGCAGATCCTGGCGCCGGTCGCGTTCTTCCTGCCGCGCGACGTGCTGGAGCGGGCCCGCCAGCGCTTTCTCGCGCCCGACTCGATGCCGGGCCACGCCGCGGCGGCGCTCACCCGGCCGGCCGCGCTGGTGGAGATCCGCATCGACGGCGCGATCATCTATCTGCTGCTTGCCGCGAGCATGGCCTGCTACGGCGCGTGGTGGTGGCTGGTGCCGACGCTGCTTGGCCTGCGCGCCGCCTGCATCTCGTTCCTCGACTACGTCTATCACTACGGCACCCGTACGGACGAATTGCTCCACGCCAACAACCTGCGCCTGCCCGCCGCACTCCAGGCCGTGCTGCTCAACTTCAATCTCCACGGCGTGCACCACCGCCATCCGCAGCTGCCCTGGCACGCCCTGCCCGATGCCTTCCGGGCCGACGGCGACCGCTTCGATGGCGGCTACGGTGCGGCGGCGCTGCGGCAGCTGGGCGGGCCGATCGCCCTTGCGGCGGAGCACCGCGGTGACTGAAGACCACCCACCCGGCGCCCGCGGTAAAGCTCTTACTCTGATCCGAAATCCGCGATAAAAGACCGACTCGCGGCCCATTGGGGTGGTGCCTGCGGCGTTCGCTACCGGTAACATCGTGGCCGAAACGACACGGCCGCGCCTACAGCAACCAAGCGCCAACGGGTACGGAGATTGGGTCGATGGACGTTTCGCCGGTTCTCAGGCTTCTCGCGACGCGCCGGCTGGCGAAGCTCAATCGGATGGATCCGGTCGAGACGCAGCAGCGCACGCTGCTCGGCCTCGTCGGCCGCGCCGCCGAGACCCGCTTCGGACGCGACCACGACTTCGCGAACATCCGCTCGGTGGCCGACTTCCAGGCGCGCGTGCCGATCCGCCAGTTCGAGGATCTGTGGGCCGACTACTACAAGGCGTCCTGGCCGATCCTCGACAATGTGAGCTGGCCGGGCCGCATTCCGTTCTTCGCCAAGACGTCGGGCACCACGACCGGGCGCACGAAGTACATCCCGATCACGCGCGAGATCATCAAGTCGAACGAGCGCACCGGCTTCGACCTGATGACCTACCACATGACCCAGACCCCGGGCAGCCGGCCGCTCGCCGGCAAGTCGTTCATCATCGGCGGGTCGACCCATCTCGACGAGGTGGCGCCGGGGATCTTCGCCGGCGACGTCAGCGGCATCAACACCAAGCTGACGCCCTTCTGGGTCAAGAACCGCATCTTCCCGACGCCCGAACTGGCGCTGATCGGCGACTGGGACAAGAAGCTCGACGCCCTGGCGACGCGCGCGATCGACATGCGCATCACCATGATGTCCGGGATGTGCAACTGGCTGCTGGTGATGCTCGACCGTGTGCGCGAGCTGCGGATGGCGCGCGGCCCGTTCAGCGGCCCGACCTTCCCGGACCTGCAGCTTCTCATCCACGGCGGCGTGCCGATGGATCTCTACCGCGAGCGCTTCAAGGTCCATCTCGACGGCGCCAAGGTCGACGCGCGCGAGCTCTATCCGACCAGCGAGGGCTTCATCGCCTGCGCCGATCGCGGCCCCGGCGAGGGGCTGCGCATGATGCTCGACAACCAGCTCTTCCTCGAATTCGTGCCGCTGAGCGACATCGAGAGCAAGAACCCGGTGCGCCACTGGGCGGCGACGATCGAGCCCAACGTCGATTACGGCCTGGCGCTGTCCAACAACGCCGGGCTGTTCGGCTACATGCTCGGCGACGTGGTTCGCTTCGTCGACACCAAGATCCCGCGCTTCCTCATCATGGGCCGGATCTCGCAGAAGCTTTCGCCGTTCGGCGAGCACCTGATCGCCGCCGAGATCGAGGAGGCGATGCAGAGCGCCGCGCGCACGCTCGGCTTCGCGCTCGCCGAATACACGGTCGGGCCGGTGCTGCCGGCGGTCGCCGGCGGCACCGGCTATCACGTCTACATCATCGAGCCGGGCCAACCGATCGCGGGCGACCGCGAGGCGTTCGGCCGGCGCATCGCCGAGCACGTCGACAAGGTGCTGCGCGACATCAACTACGACTACGATTCGGAACGCACCGGCGACCGCGGCGTCGGCATCCCGCGCATCCGCTGGGCCGAGCCCGGCGCCTTCGCCGGCTGGATGCGCGCGATGAACAAGCTCGGCGGCCAGAACAAGGTGCCGCGCGTCACCCCCAAGGCCGATCGCTTCGCCGCCATGGCAGCGGCGCTCGGCGTTCCGCTCGACGCCGAGGCCGACCCGGCGCGCGTCCAGCGCGGCCCCGTCGCCTGAAGCCGGCGCGCGATCATGCGATCACGACGCGTGCTCGTCACCGGTGGCGCCGGTTTCATCGGCGGCCATCTCGTCCGGCTTCTGCTCGATGCCGGGCACGAGGTGCGCGTGCTCGACCTCGAACCGACGCCCGGCGTCGATCCCCGCGCGACGTTCATCAAGGGCTCGATGTTCGACCGGAAACTGCTGCGCGACGCGTTGTCCGGCGCGAGCTGGGTCTTCCATCTCGCCGCCAATCCCAATCTGTGGGCGGCGGATCGTGCGAGCCTTTTCGCCGTCAACCACGACGGCGCGCGCGTGGTCATCGAGGAAGCGGCGTCCTGCGGCGCCGAACGCATCGTCCACACCTCGACCGAATCGATCCTGGTCGCGCGCGGCATGCACGGCGGGATGGTCGACGAGACGGCGGCGCGCAGCCTCGACGACATGTGCGGGCCCTATTGCCAGTCGAAGCTGCTCGGCGAGTTCGCGGCCTTGGACGCCGCCAAGCGCGGCCTGCCCGTCGTCGTCGTCAATCCGACGATGCCGGTCGGCCCGTCCGACCACCGGCTCACCCCGCCGACGCGGATGCTGCTCGATTTCCTCAATGGCAGGAACCCGGCCTATTTCGAGTTCGAGATGAATCTCGTCGATGTCGGCGACGCGGCGCTGGGCCACATCCTGGCGGCCGAACGCGGCCGGGTCGGCGAGCGCTACATCCTGGGCGGGGCCAACCTCAAGCTGTCGGAGGTCCTGCGGATCCTGCACGACCTGACCGGCCTCAAGATGCCGACGCTGCACATTCCCTACGCCGGGGCGATCGCGGTTGCGGCGGTGTCGGAGTGGATCGCCGACCACGTCACCCGGAAGCCGCCGCGCGCCTCGGTGACCGGCGTGCGGCTGGCCGCCGCGGGAATGCGGGTCGATTCGACCAAGGCGGTGCGCGATCTCGGCTATCGCCAGACCGAGCCCCGCACCGCGCTGGCGCGGGCGATCCTGTGGCTGCAAGCCGAGAAAAAGTTACGCCGCCCGCTGCCGCGGGCGGCGTCCGATCTGCAGAGCCTCGCGCGCGCCGAAACCGCCGGCGCGGACGGGATCAGAGAATCCTGACGGCGCGGGCCTCGCGGCCCTTCGGCGTATTGACGACCATGCTGCTCACGCGCTGGTTTTCCTCCAGCGACATCAGATCCGAGCGGCGCAGCGTCTTGGCATCGACGAACACGTCGATGCTGCCGTCTTCCGGCGTCAGGAAGCCGTAATTGCGGATACCGCAATACCAGCGCACCCGGCAGACGACTTCCTCGGCGCCAGCGGTATCCAAAAACGCCTCCGACTGGCCGCGCGACTGCGAACGACGTGCCGGCTGGCCGCCGCCGCCATTGCCGCCGACGACACGGACCACCTGCGGGCCCTTCTTGCCCATGCCGAGTTCGCACATGATGGTGGCGCCCTCGACCGGGGCGGGCAGACCGGCTGCCTCCAGGGCGGCCATGTGCAGGAACACGTCGGGCGATCCGTCGACGGGCGAGACAAAGCCGAAGCCCTTGGTGGTATTGAACCACTTGACCTTGGCTTCGATGACCTTGGCGTTGCCGGGACCTTGCGTGTCGTACATCGTCTCTTCTCTCGTGGCTGTCACTATCATCTAGCGATCTTCGGCCCTGTCGTCGAGTACCACGCCGGGCTCGGCGTCGGATTCGCCGTCCTCCTCGACGACGACCTCCTCTTCCTCCTCCGCATCGTCTTCAGGCGCGACATCGTCCAGCCCAGCCTCCTCGAGCGCCGCCTCGTCGGCTTCCGCCGCGGCGACCGGGGCCGCGGCAACCACCGGCTGCGGCTTGGGGGCGATGCGGCCCTTGGGCGGCGTACGCCCGTCGGACTTCAGCCGCGTGACGGGCTGGTGCGCCGCCCCGCATTTCGGGCAGACGATCGGTCGGCGACCGAGATCGTAGAATGCGGCCTCGCACGCGGTGCAGCGGCGTTTCGTTCCCAGGCTCGACTCGCTCATCGCATCGCCCTTTCAATCCAGAAAATCGTTCGCAATCAAAGCCTCTCCGCGCCGTCTCCGGGCCGTCGCCCGGCGGAACGCCGCCAATGCCGAGACGACACGATCCGGGGCCGGCAGGCGCCGGGTCGAATGCGCGTCGTCAATCGTTGCTTGAGTGAATAGCCCGTGCCCCGGGCTTGGCAGATGGCACGGTCGAAAACGCCCGACCGAAATCACTCCGAGACCATGATTTAGGCCTGCGGCGCCCCGAATTCAAGCACCGTACGCTATGCCTTACGGCTATGCAGCGCCTTGATCGAGGCGACGAAGCGCTGCAGCGTGGGCGAAATCGCCCCGCGCCGCAGCATGATCTCGATCAACTGGAAGCGTCCCCGCGTCGCCGCGGCGCGCGACAGCGCCGCAGCCAGTTCGGCCCGCGTCGACACGCGCGTGCCGTCGCCGCCGAGCGTTTTCGCAATGTCGGCAAAATGCCAGTCGTCGAGATCGTTGAACCGCGATTCGGGCTGGAAGGCACGCAGCATCTCCCAGCTAGCGTTGTTGAACACCAGCACGATCGGGTCGATGCCGAGCCGGGGGCAATTGCCGAGTTCCCAGCCCGTCATCTGGAAGGCGCCGTCGCCGACAAGAATGAGCATGCGCCGGCCCGATGCGAGCTGCGCGCCGATGCCGGCCGGCACGCCGAAGCCCATGCCGGCGTAGTAGCCGGGCGCCATCAGTTCGGTGTTCGCCATGTCCATCGCGGTGAACAGGCAGTCGCCCATGTCGGCCGCGATCGGCAGCGGCCCGTCGCGGTCCATCAGGTCGTTGACCGCGACCGCGACGTCGCCGGGCGCGATCGGCCGATCGTCGGCGACGAGGCCACGCGGCGCCTGCGCCTGCGGCGGCGCCGGCGTATTGCGCGCCGGGGCGACGCGCGCGAGCAGCGCGTCGACCAGGCCGGCGAGCGAGATCTCCGGATAGACGTGCCAGCCCAGCGCGACCTGGCGGTCGGCGGCGTGGATCGCGCGGCGCAGGTCGATGCGCTGCGCCGAGACGCCGAAGTTCGTGTCCGACAGGATCGCGCCGAGCAGGAACAGCGCGTCCGATTCCTCGACCAGCCGCGCGACGTCGGGGTCGCCCGCGGCGCCGAGATAGGTGCCGGCAAGCGGGATGCCGGGGCCGGCGAGCAGGCCGCGGCCCATGAAGGTGGTGACGACCGCGACGCCGAGGCGGCGCGCAAGCTCGGCCACCTTCGCTTCGAGCCCGTAGCGTCGGACCTCGACGCAGACCATCAGCACCGGCGAGCGCGCTGCGCGCATCTTCGCCAGCACCTCGTCGGCGCAGGCCGCGAGGGCGTCGGCGTTCTCGGGCAATTCGGGGTCCGGGCCGACCGAAGCGCATTCGGCGCCGACCATGTCGCGCGGCAGCTCGAGATAGACCGGGCGCGCGAAGGCGCGGCAGGCGCCGAGCACGCGCGCGATCTCCGCCGGGGCGCGCGCGGGATCGTCGAGCCGCGCCTGCGCGCAGGTGATCTCGGCGAAGACGCGCGCCTGGGTTTCGAGTGTGCGGCCCTGGTGATGCAGCAGCAGGCCGGCCTTGTGCTCGCTCGTGCCCGGTGCGCCCGAGATCACCACGACCGGCGACTTCTCCGCATAGGCGCCGGCGATCGGGTTGACGAGGTTGAATGCGCCGGCGCCGTAGGTCACGGCGGCGACGCCCAGCGTTCCGCGAAAGCGTGCCGCGGCGTCGGCGGCGAAGCCGACCGCGGGCTCGTGGCTCAGCGTGTGCACCGGCAGGATCGCCGACTCCTCGGCGATCTTGAAGAACGGCAGCGCGAAATCGCCGGGCAGCCCGAAGATCTCGCCGGCCCCGCGGTCCTTGAGCGCATGGAGCAGCGCTTCGGCGAGCTTCATCGCGTCGCGCCTTCGATCATCCGCCGCTGCGCGGCCAGCTCCGTGCCGCCGCTTGTCCCGTCAACTCCGCCCCAGCGCGCGGCTGAACATCAGGTGGACGCGGCCGGCATCCGAGGTCGACAGCGCGGAGCGCAGGCCCTCGTTGCGGTCGCCCTGGGCGAGGTTGGCGAGCATCGCCTCGAACTCGGCGCAGTAGCCCTCGACGAGATCGCGGAAGCCGCGATCGGATTCGCAGCGCGACTTGATCGTGTCGGTGAGCCGCGTCGAGCGCAGGCCGGCGAGCGTGCGGGTGACGACGGTGTTGTCGCCGCCGCGCAGGCGCTGCCAGGTCGAATCCGGAATGGCGTCGCCGAGCGCGCGACCGATCTCGATCGCAGCCCCTTCCATCCGCTCCGCCGCCGCCGCGGCATCGGAGACGAGATCGGCGCCGGGCGGCAGCGCGCCGCGGGCAGCCGACAGCGCTTCGGCCTGCTGGGCCGCTTCCTCGGCGCCCTGCTTGAGCGCCTCGATCTGGACATGGACGCCGCGCACCGCCTCGTCGAAGCGGCCGCGCGCGCTCTGCATCACGCCCTCGACCGCGGCGATCTGCCGTTCGATCGTGCGCGCCAGGTCGCGCAGCCTGCCGTCGGCAACCTCGCCGAGTCCGACCAGGCCGTCGCGCTGGCCGCTGAGCTCGTGGATCACGCGCTCGAGCCGGCCGACCGCATCGGTGCCGGCGGCTTCGAGCCGCTGGGCCTCCGCCGGCACTGCGGACAGCAGCCGCTCGAGCCGCTCCGCCAGGCCATCGGCGCTGAGCGCAAGCTCCCCTGCGCGCTGGCGCAGCGCCTTGTTGGTCTCGTCGATCTTGGCCGCGGCGGCCATCGTCTTCTCGCCGATCGTCTCCTGCGTGCGCTGGAGCTCCTGGCCCGCTTCGCTGACCCGCCGCAGCGCCTGGTCGGACCGCTGCGTCAGCGCGTCCGCGAGTTCGCGAGCGACGTTGCCGTAATCGCCGATCCGCGAACGCAGCTGGTCGGCGACCTGGGTCAGGCTCTGCGCCTCCGTGCGCAGCGCCTGCGAGGCGCCGCCGACGCTGCTCTGCACCAGCTCGGTCGCGGCGCCGAGCGCCTGCAGCCGCCCGTCGAAACCGGCGCCGACCGCATTGACGCGCGCCAGAATCTCGTCGGCGCTGGCCACGACGGTCTCGATCTCCCCCTTGAGGCTGCGCGCGAGCGCGCCGAAGCGTTCCTCCGCGGTGTCGCCGGTGCGGTCGAGCCCGGCCGACAATTCGGCCACGCGCCTCACGACGACCTCGAACTCCGCCGCTGCGCGGCGGCCCACCGCGGTCGCCTGCTCGGCGCCGGCCTGCATCGCGTGCGTGAGTTCGAGGAGCCGCGCCGTGCCGGCGTCACCGGTCGCGGTGAGGGCCGATTCGATCTCCTTCGCGCGCGTGCTCAGCGCCTGCGTGCGGCCGTCGAATTCCTCGATCGCGCGGCGCGCGGCATCGGTCAGCACCGACTGGATCTCGCCGATGCGGCCCATCAGATGATTGGCGAGCCCGGCGATCTGCGCCGAGCCGTCTTCCGCCATCCGGCGCAGATGCTGCTGTGCCGCGGCCAGCGAGGCCTCGGTGCTGGCGATCTGTTCCTGCGCCTGCGCGGTCGTCGCGGCAAGTTCCTGGCGGCGGCGGTCGAGATGCTCTCCCGCCTCGACGAGGCGCGAGCCCGCGCGCTCGGCGACGACGCCGAGCTGCTCGGTCGAGCCGTCGAGCTTGGCGACCGTCTCGTTGACCACGCGGCCGATCTCCGCGCCGTGGCGCGCCAGCGTGTCGCCGAAGCCGCCGATGGCGCCGCTGGTGCGTTCCGCCGCCTCGGCGAGGCTCGCGGCCTGGGCGCGGAAGCCTTCGCCGATCGTCGCCATCTTGCCGCCCCACTCGGCGGCCCCCTGGTCGACCGCGGCGAATTCGGAGCGCGCGCGCTCGGCGATCTCGCGAATCTGCGCGACCGTGCGGCTCGCCGCCTTGTCGACCTGCTCGGTGCCCGCGATCGCTTCGTCGATCGCGCCGCGTACCGCCTGGCGCATCTGCTCCGACAGTCCGCCGAAGCCCGAGGCCTGGCGCGCCATCGCCTGCTCGAGGTCGATCAGGCGGCGCGACACCTCGTCGCCCAGCGTCGCGACCAGCCGGCGACGGTCGTCGAGCGAGGCGCTCGCGGCATCGAGCCGCTCGATCGTCTGCGCCGCGGTCTCCGCGACCGTGCGCGCCGTGCTGTCGAGCTTCTCGACCGCGAGGCCGACCTGGCGGTTGACTTCGGTGTCGAGCTGGCCCACCGCGCGCGCCGCGTTCTCGGCGAGCGTCGCCTGCGCCTGGTCCATGCGCGCGGTCGCCTCCGCGGTGGTCAGCGTCACGCGCTGGACCGCCGAATCGACGTGCCGCACCGCCATCTCCTCGAGACGGTTCATCGCCCGCGACGCGGTCTCGCCGAGCGTCGCCTGGATATGGTCGATGCGCGCCGCCGTCGCTTCCGCCGTGCCGGTGAGCTGCGCCACGCTGCGATCGAGCGCCGCGGTGCTTTCCTGCGCATTGGCGGTGAGCGTGACGACCGAGCGTTCGAGCCGCTCGAGGATCGACCCGACGTTGCGGTCGACCTCGGCGCCGCGCTCCGCAAGAGTCTCGCTGACCTGCGACAGCGTCTCGGTCGCCTTGGTGACGGAATCCGAGAGCACGGTGGTGCGCATCGCCGCGGCATCGAGGGCGGCGGCGCGCCGGTCGAACTCGACGCCGGCGATGTTGATCGACTGCGCCGCGCGCGCGACGGCGGCGTCGAGCACGACGCTGCGCCGCTCGATCGCGTCGCCGCTCGCCGCAAGGCTCTGCAGATGGCTGGTCGCCGCCGCCGATGCGGTCTGGATCGCCTGGGTGAGCGAAGCCGCGGCGCTCTGGGCCGATTGCTGGGTCGCGGTGGTGAGCGCCTGGATCTGGCCGCGCGCGGTCGACGCGAACTCCTGGATCTTCGCGGCCGCCTGGGCGGCGACGTCGTCGACGAGGCCGACCTGGCCGTCGAGCTGGCGGCCGAGATCGGCGATCGAATCGGTCGCCCGCTCCATCGAAGTCGCGACCTCGCCGGCCTTCTGCGCCGCTTCGAGCAGGGCCGCGATCCGCGAGTCGACGTTCTCCGAGGCACGGCTGACGATCTCGGTCGAGCGCGCGGTCGCGGCGGCGAGCTCCGATACCTTGGCGGCGGCGACTTCGAGCGCCGCGCTGCGCGTGTCGAATTCCTGGCCCGCGGTCGCGACCGCCTGCGTGGCGCGCGAAACCAGCGTGTTGAGGCCGGAGCTCTGGCGTTCGAGCGCCTGCTCGAGCCCGGTGAAGCGCAGCGCCACGCCGTCGCTGAGGCCGATCATCGCCTGGCCGCGCTCGTCGAGGCGCTTGGCGGCGGCATCGATGCGCGTGATCGCCTCGTCGGTCTGGCCGCCCGCGGCGACGAGCGATTCGCGGATGCGCTCGATCGCCTCGGTCGCTGTCGTCATCGCCTCGCGCACCGCGCTTGCATCGGCGCCGGCGCGTTCGATCGTCTTGGCACGCAGGTCGAATTCCTGCACCGCCTGCGAAACGGCCTGCGCCGCGCGGCCGGCGATCGCGCCGAGGCCGGCGGACTGGCGCTCGAGCGCCTGTTCGAGCTGCGCCATGCGCGCGCCCACGTCGTCGCCGACCGTCGTGAGGAACCGCGCGCGCTGCTCGAGCTGGCCCGACGTGTTGTCGAGCCGCGTCGCGACGCGCGAGGCGACCTCGTCGAGCGCCTGCGATTGCTGGCTGATGAGCGCACTGCGTTCGTCGAAGCCGGCGCCGAAATGCGTCATCTGGCGGTTGAGTTCGGCCGTCGCCTCGGTGAGGTTGGCGCGATGGCGTTCGAGCGCATCGGTGCCGCGCTGCGCGGTCTCGCCGAGGCCCGACGTGACGGCGGCAACCGTCGACGCCTGGTCCTTGAGCTGGGCGAAGAGCTGGCCGGCGCGCGTCGCCGCGTTGTTCGCCTCGTCCATCAGGCTCGTCTGCTTGGCGATGTCCTGCTGCAGCGTGCCGAGCGAGGTGTTGACGCGGTCGGTCGCGTTGACGAGTTCGCGGATCTGCCGGTCCATGTCGTCCGTCCGCTCGCTGGCGGTGAACGACACCTTCTTCATGTCCTCGAACTGGCGGGTCAGCGATTGCAGCACCGCCTTGCTGCGGCGCTCGACGTCGTCGGCGAGTTCCTTCATCCGGCGGCGCTCGCGCTCCATGCGCGCGGAGATGTTCTCCGACAGCTGCTCCATCTGCGCGGTCGCCTGGGCGAAGGCTTCGGCCTGGCGCGCCAGCGTCGCGGTCATGCGGCTGACCCGCGCCTCGGCGAGGTCGGCGAGGCCTTCGCGATTCTCCTCGCGCTCCGGCGCGCGCTGGACCGTGACCTCGCGCGGCCGCGCGAGCAGCCACGCCATCGACGGCGGCACCAGCATCGCCGTCCACACCATCGCGAACTCGCCGAGCGGCAGGGTCCAGAAGCCCCAGAAGCCGACGCGCATGATCACGAGCGTCAGCCACAGCGCGATCCAGACGGCCGCGAAGGCGACGGCGAGAATGACGTTGCGCGGCTGCGACTTGAGGACTTCGAGCCTGGTCTGAGGCCGCGCCGGCTCCGGCCGCGGTGCGCGCGGACTGCCGTCCTCTGCCGTATAGGCGACGTGGATCGTAGGCGGATCGGCCGGCGGACGGCTCGAATACTTTTCGACCATCGTTTCAAATCCCCCCTGACGCCGCCCGTCGACCGTTGATGCCTGCCGTCGTGTGCGTCCTACTGCAACCTCGAATGACGCCGCGGCCCCGTTTCGGCTGGAGGCCCGTCTTGCGCCCGGTCGCATGCCAAATTTATCACCGCGAAATCCAGCATATCATTCCGCCGAGGCTGTCTCCACCTCTTTGATTTCATTCTAAGTTAACGCAAAAAATTCAGTCACGACCTCACCTGGTGCCGTAGAGGCGATCACCGGCGTCGCCGAGACCTGGAACGATATAGCTGTGATCGTTGAGATGACTGTCGAGCGCTGCGGCAAATACCGGTATCTGGGGATGCGAATCGAGCATCGCCTTGACTCCTTCCGGTGCCGCAACGAGGCAAACGAACTTGATTGACAAGGGGTTGACCTCCAGCAGGCGGCTGACCGCCGCGACCGAGGAATTGCCGGTCGCCAGCATCGGATCGACAACGATGACGTGCCGTTCCGAAACGTCCTGCGGCAGCTTGAAATAATATTCCACGGCCGCGAGGCTGATCGGGTCGCGATAGAGGCCGATGTGGCCGACGCGCGCCGTCGGCAGCAAATCGAGCATGCCGTCGAGGATGCCGTTGCCGGCGCGCAGGATCGACACGATGCAGGGATCTTTTTCCGCCGGCACCGGCGCATCCATGAACGTGATCGGGGTTTCAATCCGCGCCATCGTCAGTTTGGTGTCGCGGGTCACTTCATAGGCCAGCAACACACTGATTTCACGAAGCAATCGCCGAAATTCCGGCGGCTTGGTGTCCTTTTGCCGCATGATCGTGAGCTTGGCCTGGACCAATGGATGGTCGACCACCGTCAGATTCTTGAACATCGGATCCCCCGTCGGACAGACTTGCGGTCTTAAAATACCGTTCCATCGCTGGCGACCTTGATCGGCGGCCCGCCCCCCGGGCGACGCTGCGCGGCGAGCTGGCGCCCGGCGGTCCAGGTGCCGCCCTGCAGCACCTTCGCGAGCGGCAGCGCCGCGGCATCGAGCCCGAGCCGGGCCCGCATCCGATCCGCCAGCAGATCGAGCAAGGCGACGGTCAGCGCGCGCCATTCGACGACCACCGGATCGTCGACCGCAAAGGCCAGCTCCAGATCGACATCGTGCGGAACCAGGGCGCCTGCATCGACGAACAGCCCGCCGTTGCGATACTCGGCGAGGCCGGTGAGGCCATCGAGGTCGTTCACGGCAAGGCCCGCTTCCTCGAGCGGCTCGACCAGCGAATAAGCCAGCCACTGCGACAGCTTGTGGAAGGGCATCAGCCCGGCGGTGCCGTCGTCGGCCGCGATCGCGTCGTGGCGCCAGACGTCGCCGAGCGGAATGCCCGCGAGCACGATGCGGCCCGGCCAGATCGGATTGAACGCGTCGAGAATGGCGTCGAGGATCGCCGCCGCCTGGATCTGTCCGCCGACCGCGCGAGCCGCGAGGACGTCGAAGAAGTTGCCGAGCCGCGCCGGCGTGCCGAACAGATCCGGCCGTGCCGCGAGCCGATCGCCCAGCGCCTGCAGCAGTGCGGCGCGGCCGGCGACGCCGACCAGCGGATTGTCGGGGGTCGATTGCATCGCCGCGCCGAGCAGACTCGCATCGAGCCGCTGCAGCACCGCGGCATCGACACGCCACGGCTCGCGCAATTGGGTCGACAGGCCGCCATTGGCGACGAGGTCGAGGCTCGCGAGCGCAAGGCCTTCGGACCGTCCGATCGCGCTGCCGTCGAGCATCTGATAGTGCCAGCGGTCGCCCGCGCCGGCATCGAGCAGCACCGACACGATCGCGAGTTCGACGCGGGCGCGGCCGCGCTCGGCGCCGCTCAGCGCGAAGGGATGATAGAGCTGCGCAAAGCGGTCGACGCCGCGGAAGCCGAAGTGCCGCCAGCGGCTGTGATAGGGCACGACGCCGTCGGGATAGGCGGCGCGGGTGACGGCGACGACGAGGTCGGCGACGTCGTCGAGCCTGCCCTCGTCGAGCGTGAAATGCGCGAGCGCGCCGGCGCGGGCCGCGGCGAGCATCTGGCGCGCGCGCGCGCGCACCGCCGCTGCGGAAAGCAGGGCATGGACGGCGTCGGCGGTGGGGGCGGTCGTCGGCATTTCGCTATTCGGCCGGTTGGCGCGCGGCGCACCGCGAGAGGGGAAAGGACGCCGTCACTCCGTCAATCCGCGACCCTTGGCGCGTGCGAGTTCCTCGGCGCCGGGCGCGCCGTCGGGCGCGTAATAGCCGGCCGCCTTCTTGGCGTCCATCTCGACCTTCGCATCCTCGGGAATCAGCTCGGGCGGAATGGCGACGCGCTCGACGATCTCGATTCCCTGCTCGACCATCGGGCCGAACTTCATGTTGCTCATCGACACCAGGCGGTCGATGCGGCCGATGCCCAGCCAGTGCAGCGTATCGGGCATCAGTTCCTGGAAGCGCATGTCCTGCACGCCCGCGACGCATTCGGTGCGCTCGAAATACGCCTCCGCGCGGTCGCCGCCGGCCTGGCGCTTGCGCGCATTGTAGACGAGGAACTTCGTCACCTCGCCGAGCGCGCG